>NZ_JBFRER010000030.1:0-66400 GCF_052114405.1 Streptomyces sp. M-16
GGCGCACCCCGCTCAGCCGCCGGGGGTGAAGGTCACCGGCAGTGCCTCGGGCCCGCGCAGCCCGCCCGGCCGCCACGGGAGTTCGTCCGGCGCCACGGCGAGGGCGAGTCCGGGAAGCCGGCGCAGGGCGGTCCCGATGGCGATCTGGCCCTCCAGGCGGGCCAGGGGTGCGCCCAGGCAGTAGTGGATGCCGTGTCCGAAGGCGAGGTGGGCGTTGTCCTGCCGGGTGATGTCCAGTCGTTCGGGGGCGGGGAAGCGTGCCGGGTCGCGGTCGGCGACGGCCGCGCCGATCAGCACGGTCGCGCCGCGCGGGACGGCCACCCCCGCGATCTCCGTGGCCTCGCGCGCGAAACGGGCGATGCCGGGGTTGACGGGGCCGTCGTAGCGGAGGAACTCCTCGATGGCGCCGGGCAGCAGTCCCGGATCGGAGCGCAGCAGGTCGAGCTGGTCGGGGTGGGCGAGCAGCATGGCGATGCCGCCGCCGATCAGGTTGACGGTGGTGATGTACCCGGCGACCAGGAGCAGGAAGACCATGGCGATCAGCTCGTCCTCGGACAGCCGCTGCTCCTCGTCCCGGGCGGTGACGAGGGCGCCGAGCAGGTCGTCTCCGGGGTCCTGTCGTTTGGCGCGGATGAGCTCGGTGACGTAGGCGCGCATGTGCTGCCAGGCCTCGTTCACGACGGCCGGATCCGGCAGCTCGGGGCCCCGCATGATCATGCGGTCGGTCCATCGCTGGAAGTCGTGGCGGTCGTCGACCGGCACGCCGAGCAGTTCGCTGATCACCGTGACGGGCAGCGGGAGCGCGAAGTCCGCGATGAGGTCGGCCCGGCCGGTCTCGGCGACCGCGTCGAGCAGGTGGTCGGTGACGGCCTGGATCCGGGGCCGCATGGCGGCGACGCGGCGGGCCGTGAACGCCTTGGAGACCAGCCGCCGCAGCCGGGTGTGGTCGGGCGGGTCGCTGCGGAGCATGTTGCTCAGCATCGACTCGCGTTCCGTTTCGGGGAGCTGCTGGAGGAGGCGGGTGTCGGCGGCGTCGCGCACGTCGCTGCTGAGGCGGTGGTCGGACAGTGCGGCGAGCGCGTCCTCGTAGCGGGTGACGAGCCAGGCCTCCAGGCCACCCCCGATGAGGACGTGGCGTACGGGGCCGTCCTCGCTCAGTTTCGCGTACAGGGGGAAGGGGTCCGCGACGAAGGCCGGATCGGTGTAGGGCAGAAGGACCGGCCGCTCACTCATGTTGCCTCCAGGAGTACGTCGCCCGCGTTGTGGAGAGCGAGGATATACATCCGGGATTCCCCGAATGCCGGTTTTCGGTCACGCCTGAGCCGGTCTTGCCGACCGGATGCGCCCGGGGTCCGGAGTCCGGGGTCCGAGGTCCGGGTCAGTCCCGCGTCAGCAGCACGCCGGCCGCCAGTACCACCGCCAGGGCGAGGGCCAGGACTCCGTAGACCGGCCGGTGGTCGCGGAGCACGGGAAGGAAGCGGTCGAGGGCGAAGCGGCCCGGGCCCGTGAGGGCGAGGGTGACGGCAGAGGCGATGATCAGGGCCTCGAACTCGACGCCCTCCAGACCGATCACGGCCCCGGTCCACTTGACCGTGACGGCGTTGATCATCACGCCGACGACCGCCGCGGCGGACAAGGGGGTGAGGAGGCCGAGGATCAGGCCCAGCCCGCCCAGCGTCTCGGTCAGACCGGCGATCGCCGCCATGGTCTCGCCCGCCGGGTAGCCGGCCTTCTCGAAGAAGCGGCCGGTGGGGCCCAGGCCCGGCCCGTCGAACCAGCGGAACAGTTTCTGGGTCCCGTGAACGGCCATGATCGCGCCGAGCACGAGGCGCAGTACGGGCAGGCCGACGTCGTAGGGGATGGTGCTGCCGGTCGTGGTGCGGCGGGCGGAGGACATTCGCATCGTGGCCATCGTGACGCTTTCCGTCGGGGGCGTGCGGAAGGAAGGGGAAACCCGGCGGGGACGATCCGGGAGCCGTCGGCCGGAAGCGCGGGGCGGAAAGCCCTCCGGTGGCGTCGACTGCGCCCAGAGTGGCGAAAACCGAGCCGAAATGCCCGGTAGGCGGATGCGCGCGTCGACCGGCCGCGAACGCGCGTACGGATGAGCGGGGTGCCCGGTCGGCCGACGGACCCCCGTCCGGGCGGTGCGGCCGCCCTCGCCAACGTGTGGGTCCCCAACGGGAGATGGGCGGCGGAGCCCCACTGCTATGGTGCGCCGATGTCATCGATCAAGCAGTTCCAGGTCACTTTCGACTGCGCGGAGCCCGAGCGCGTCGCCCGCTTCTGGTGCGAGGTGCTGGGTTACGTCATGGCTGCCCCGAGCGGGTTCGCCACCTGGGACGATTACGAAAGCTCCCGGTCTCCTGAGGACCGGGGTTCGTGGTGCGCCTGCAGCGACCCCTCGGGGGTGGGCCCGCGGCTGTACTTCCAGCGCGTTCCGGAAGGCAAGGCCGGCAAGAACCGGGTGCATCTCGACGTGAGGGTCGGCACCGGGCTCGTGGGCGAAGAGCGCCTCGCCACGCTCGAAGCCGAGTGCACACGCCTGATCGCGCTCGGCGCGGTGCGCGTGCGACTGCTGTACGACGGCGGCGACGATTCGTGCATCGTGATGCAGGACGTCGAGGGCAACGAGTTCTGCGTCGACTGAGCGTCCTGCGGGCCGTCTCCAGCGGGGCCTGCGCGGGCGTCGGGCCCGCGAACCACGGCCACCCGTACCCCCGGAACCGGTGTCGCCCACGCGGTCACGGCAGCGGCACCACCCGGGATTCGGCCGCGCGCCGGTTGCGGTGCAGGGCGTCGTGCAGGCGGGCGGACTGGGTGACCAGCCGGGAGCGGCCGGTGCCGGCCGCCGCGGCGGCGAGGCCGGCCGGTTCGGGGGAGGCGGCTGCGGACCGTCCACGCAGTCGGCGGCCAACGCGAGCAGCTCACCGGTACCGACGCCCGTGGTGGTGCCGCTGCCCCCGCCGGCGAGCAACGCGGGCAGTGCGGCGCCCAGTACGGCCCACGTGGTCGCGTGGGCACCCGTCGCGGCGGCCGTGCGCAGCGAGTCCGCGAGCTGGTTGGGCTTGACCGTGCCCAGGCCGAGCAGCTCGGCCAGGTCGGTGCCCAGGCGTACGGGGTCCAGTTCGCCGCGGGCGGCGAGGGTGAGCAGCGCGTCCACGGCGGTCAGCCGGTCCTCGGGGTGCCGGGCTCCGAGCCCGACGGCGATCACGAGGTGCAGGGCCGGGCCCGCAGGCCCGCCGGCTGCGGCGAGCCGGGGCAGGACCGCCGCCCCTCCGCGTCCCCCGTGGACCGCGCAGGCCGTGACGGCCGGGAGCCACCACGCCGCCAGGGTCTCCCGGTCCTCGGGCAGGACGGCGATCAGCGCGATGTCGTCCCCCGCGTCCCAGCAGCGCTCGGAGGCGTCGCGCGGCCGGGCCAGTGCGCGGAACGGGTTCGGGAAGTCCCGCAGTACCTCCGGACGCGCCCCGGTGTCCAGGACGATCCGCTCGGGCTCTTGGGAGTACCTGTACCGCATGGCCGGCGCGAGGCGGCGGGTGACGGGAGCGCCCTCGCCGTCCGGGCCCAGCCACGCGGCCAGCCGGTCCCCCTCCGGCGTGCCCAGGGCGGCCGCCGCGGGGCCGGCGGCCGGGTCGCGGCGGACGCGCAGCAGGGCCTGCGCGAAATCCGCCGGGGCGGGGCTCTCCCCGAGGCGGCGGTACTCGGCGAGCCGCGTGACGAGGACCTCGGGGTCCAGGGAGCCGCTCTGCGCGGTGGGTGTGGCGAGGAGGAAGGGCAACGGCCGGTCCGTGATGCGCCGTGCGGCCTCGGCCAGGCGCGCGTGGTGGGCGAGACGGAGCCCGGTGTGGTGGCAGTCGCTGCGCCCGCCGACGAGTGCCGGAGGCACCTCGCGTGCCGGCCTCACGTCCAGGACGGCGGCGGCGACGTGTTCCAGGCCGGGCAGCTGCACCGAGGTGGTGTAGTACCGGGACTGCTCGGGATCGATCCACCAGCGACCGGCCAGTGCGGGCCGCAGCGCCTCGGCGAGGGCGGCGCGGTCCCGGTGAGAGTGCCGGACCAGGCCGTCCAGGGCGCGTTCGAACTCGCCGACGTCGACGGTACGGGAGTTGACCAGTGCGGCGACGAGTTCCACGGTCTCCGCGACCGTTTCCGGGGTGGGGGCGATCGGGACCGGTACCGGGGGCGGCGGCAGGATCTCCCCGTAGGGCTCGGTGTCCTCGGCCGCGGTGGCGGACGCTCCGAAGAGGTCCACCGCCCGGCCCCGGTGGGCCGGGCTCAGCAGCATGGCCTGGTCGGCGAGTTCGGCCCGCGGTCCGGGGTCGTCGGTGAGGTGGGCGGCGGCCAGGTTCAGTGCCCGTTCCTGGATGTCGGTGTCCGGGTGCCCGAAGGCGTCGCCGAGTACCGGGAGCAGTGCGGGGGCGGCGGACGGGTCCCGGCGCAGTTCCTTGCCGAGGAGGACCAGTTGGGCGCGGACGAGCTTCTTCTCGGGGCGGAAGAGGGCGGCGGCCGACATCTCGGTGAGCAGACGGGGGGTGAGGCGGCCCGCCGCCGCGAGCCGGGCCAGTGTCCGCTGCGCCTGCCAGGCCACGGGTGACGGGGCGTCCGCGGTGAGCGCGATCCAGTCGGCGGCGCGCTCCCCTTCCTCGGCGTCGGTCGGGCGCAGGCCCTGCAGGATGGCCTGGTAGGGCTTCAGCTGTGCGGGTTTGCCGCCGCGCAGCAGGCGGGCGGTGCATCCGTCCAGGAGGGCGGCCCGGTCCAGGTGTCCGTCCGCGGCGAGGCCGGCCAGCGCGGCGGGCCAGTGGTGGGGATCGTCCGGGTCGCAGCGCCCGACGAGGGCGCGGACCGGTTCGGCGGTCTCGAAGAGGCGCGGGACGAGCGCCGTGAGGTGCGGGTCGCCGCGCAGGGCGGTCGGGAGCGGGGTGCGGGACGCGCCCACGGCCGCCGCCCAGCCCTCTGCGCAGCCGTCGGTCGTGGGCATCGGGCACCCGGCGAGCCGGACGAGTTCACTGATCAGCGGGTAGTCCTCTTCGGCGGTGGCGGACCGGGCGGCCAGCCGGTGGGCGAGGTCGCCGAGCCATTGCGGGTCCCGGCCCGCCAGTACGTCGAGGAGGAGGTCGGTGGGGAGCTGCCGCCAGCGGCGCAGGTCGCGCGCGCCGAGCCAGGCGGCGGTGGCCGCCGCGCCGGTGTTGCAGCCGGCTCCGGCGACGAGCAGGGCGGGGCTCATCAGGTCCCGTTCCTGCCAGCGGTCCCAGCCCGAAGCGCGCAGTTCGCCGCGCAGTTCCCGCAGCCCGGCGAGCAGGGCCTTGCGCCGGTCGCGGTCCAGGGGCTCGATGAGCCCGGGGAGTTCGGCGGTGCGGCCCTCGCGGACGGTTGCGAGGAGTTCTTCGTGGGTGGTGTTCATCGTGCGGCTCCGGTCGGGGCGGTGGAGGCGGTGCGAGGGAGGGGTGCGAGGGAGGGGTGGAGGCGGTGGACGCTCAGGCGGAGGCGGCTGATGCGGCGCAAGCGCCAGAGGCAGAGGGCGCGGCGGGCGCGGCCGTGGCGGCGCGCAGGGCCATCCGGGTGGCGAGGGCGTGCTTGCAGGGGCCGCGGCGACCCCGGTGGTCGGCCCACCACTGGCAGGTGCAGCTGAGCGCTCCGCCGGACTCGCGTGCCCGGTAGCGGCGTTCACCGGAGGCCACGACGGCCCCGTGGGGAGGGTCCAGCGTGACGGCGCCCGTCTCCAGGAGTGCGCGGGCGGCGGCCAGCCGGGGGTTGTGGCGCTCGGCGCGGCGGGCGTCGTAGGGCAGTTCGCGGTGGAAGCAGGCGGCTTCGGCGATGTCATAGCCGACCCGGCCCGCCGTGCCGAGGCGGGTGAGGGCGGCCCGTACGCGTTCCACGGGAAGCCCCGACTGCTCGGCGAGGTCGGCCGGATCGATTCGGGGTTCCCAGGCCGGCAGTACGGAGATCAGTTCGGCGTCCTCGGCCGCCGTGTCGGTGGCGAGGGCCTCCAGGAGTTCGCCTTCCCCGGAGAATCCCGGCTCCACCCCGGCCGGGGGCAGTCGGGCGAGCCGTTCGAGCCGTTCGGGCTCCCTCCCCGCCCCGCCCGGGCAGTGCGGCCGAGCGGGGGGCGGGGCGGTCGTGGTGGCGGGCGTGACGCCGGTCGGCATGGTGGTCACGGCATCCCGTCAGGTCCGCCGACCCGGCGGGAGGGGGTGTCACGCGGCCGGGGCGCCGTGACCGCGGTCGTGGCCGACCGGTTCCACGGACGCGGGCCGGGGTCCTGCCAGCCCGTGGCGGTCGGCCCAGGAGCTGATGGCCGCGGCCAGTTCCCCGGGCCGGTCCTCGGGGGAATGGTGGCCGGCGGGCCCGTGGTGGGACGTCTCCAGACCTGCGATGTTCTGCTCGCACCAGGCCACCGCCCCCCGGTCGGTCATCGCGCCCGGTCCCGGCTCGAAGGCCGCGAGCAGCTTCGGGACCTCGGGGCTGGAGGCCAGCCAGGACCCGTAGCGCTCGACGCGGGCCACGACGTCGGCGGGCTCGCCGTCCAGCGGCATCATCCGCGTCCATGCCAGGACCGGTCGGCGGCTGTGCGGTGTGGGGAAGGGCCGGCGGTAGACATCGAGGTCGGCGGGGGCGAGCGGGGTGGCGAGGGTGTCCGGGAGGCCCTCGATGAACAGCGACTCCTCCAGGATCATCCGCTCGCCCACCCCGGGGGTGCGCAGGAGGGTGAACAGCTGCCGGCCCGCGGCCGGGAACTCGTCGCCGACCAGCGGCTTGACGATCGTCTCGGTGAAGGCGAGGCCGCGGACGGCACCGGGAAGGCGGGCGGCGCGGTCGAAGGCGAGGGCACCACCCCAGTCGTGGCCGATGAGCACCGCCTCGTCGATGCCGAGGGCGTCGAACCAGGCGTCGAGGTAACGGGCGTGGTCGTCGAAGGAGTAGGCAAGGTCGGGCTTGCCCGAGTCGCCCATGCCGATGAGGTCGGGGGCCAGCAGGCGGCGGCCGGGCGCGGCGACACCGGGCAGGACGTTGCGCCACAGGTGGGAGGAGGTGGGGTTGCCGTGGAGGAAGACGAACGGCAGCCCGTCGGGGTCGCCGGACTCCCGGTAGTGGAGGGTGGATCCGAGGACGGGGAGCGTGGGCATCGTGGTGTGGGTCCGCTTTCTGGTCGGGGGACATCAGAGGTTGAGGCTGAGGACGCGGTCGACGGCGATCTCCACGACGACCAGGTCCGACGGGGCGGGCGGCGGTGTGCGGTAGCGGTCGGTGTAGCGCCGCACCGCTTCGGCCAGCCGCCCGGGGTCGTCCGTGACGCGGGCCCGGCCCTCCAGGGTGACCCAGCGGAAGCCGTCCGCCTGGCAGAGCGCGACCCGGGCCGCCGGGCCGCCCGCCAGCACGTTCCGGGCCTTGCGCGCCCCCGCCCGGGTGGTCACCCGGACGAGGCCGTCGGCGGCGTCGAAGGTGAAGCGGACGGGGGCGGCGTGCGGGGTGCCGTCGGCGCGGAGGGTGGTGAGGACGCCCGGATCGGGGCGGTTGAGGAACTCGGCTGCCGTGAAAGGGAGCCGGACGGCCGGGCGGCTCACTTCTTCCTCACGCCCTCGTTCCAGACCAGCTTGGCGACGTTCGACTTCACGGCCGTGGTGATGACGCCCATGGCCGTACGGACGTAGCGCCGCTCCCCCAGTTCGCGCAGCATGCTCGCGGCGAGGTCGGTACGGGCGGTGAACACGCCGTCCGCGCTGCTCTCGGCCGTGCGGTAGTCCGTGACGACGGGGTGCTCGAAGAGGCCCGAGGGACGGACGAGGGTCCAGTCGAGGTCCGTCTCCCGGACGGCGGCCTCCATGCGGCGCATGTCCTCGTGCACCGGGCGGGCGAGCCGGCGGTTCACCAACGGGTCGAAGACGTGGTTGAAGAAGTGCGCGCCGGTGGGGCGCCAGTTCGGGTCGGCGACGCTGGATGTGACGGCGAGCAGGCGCCGGACGCCGTGGCGGGCCATGGCCGAGGTGATCGCGGTGGCGCTCGCCGAGTACGTGGTGACGGTCCCGCCGCCGGGGCGTGCGCCCAGCGCGGAGAGCACGGCGTCCGTCCCGTCGATCGCGGCGCTCACCGCCACCGGGTCGGTGGCGTCGGCGACGGCCACGGTGAGACCCGGCCGTGTGGGGAGGGAGCCGGGGCGGCGGGTCACGGCCACGACCTCGTGGCCGGCGGCGAGGGCCTGGTCGGTGAGGTGGCGGCCGGTCGGACCGTTCGCGCCGAAGACTGCGATGCGCATCATGTCGGGGAGTCCCTTCGTGTGGTCGGTGGAACGCCCTTGACTGTGCCGATCACGAAACGCAGGCTCAACGGTGATGAATAACGACGTCGCCGCCCCCGCCCGCCCCCGGGGCCGCCCCCGGGGCAATCCGCCGACCCGCGAGTCGATCGTCGCGTCGGCCCGTTCGCTGTTCCTGGAGCACGGCTACCGCGGCACCACCCTGCGGGCGGTGGCCGGGGCCGCCGGGGTCGACCCGGCCCTGATCTCGTACCACTTCGGCTCGAAGAAGGGCCTGTTCGCGGACGTGATGCAGTTCCAGTGCGCCACCGCGCTGACGGTGGACGACGTCCTCGGCGGAGACCCGGCCACCCTCCCCGACCGCCTGATCGACGCGGTGACGGGCCTGTGGGAGGACGCCGACTTCCGCCGGCTCACCGCCCGGGGCGACGAGGCCGCCGAGGCGATCCGCGAGTACCTGGAACACGAACTGCTGGCCCGGCTCGTTGAATTCCTCGGCGGCCGGGACGCGACGGCGCGGGCGACGGCCGTGGTGACGATCCTCGGCGGTCTCGTCTACACCCGCTATCTCAACCCCCTCCCCACCCCGGCGGCGCTCACCCCGGCGGAGGCCCGCCGCGTCCTCGCCCCGGCGCTGCGCGCGGCGCTGTCCCCGGGGCCCCGGGGCCGCACCCCGCGGCGCGCACCGGGACAGGCCGTCGGGGCGCGCTGATCGGCGACCGATCGGCGGGGCGCCCCGGTTCGGGCGGCGGGGACGCGCACCCACACCGATGTGCCGAACTCGTCGACGGTGGCACGGAGTTCGCCGCCCGCCTCGGCGGCCGGCAGCTGGACGAGAAGGAGTCCGCGGCCGTCCTCGGCGTCCCGGGTGACCGCGGCGGCGGGTCCGGGCAGCCGCGGCAGGGCGGTCGCACCGTCGGCGGCCTCAAGACGCAGCCATCCGCGGTCGCAGGAGAGGCGGACGTTCGCTAGAGTCGTGATTACACGTGTAACACGCACCTCCCCCCCAGGCTCCACGTGCCGGCATTTCGGACGGAGCGCCGCAGCGCCCGGGGCCGGCAGAAGGGCCGCAATGACGCGATCGCACCCGGCCGAGCCCTACCCGGCGGAGCCCGGCCCGGCCGACACGACCTGGCCTCCCCCGCCCTACCGGCCCCCGGTGCCGGCCGTGACGGACGAGCACGGCGTGCGCCGCTTCGACGGGGTCACCTACGCCACCACGCCCGGCTACCGCCCCCGCCTCCTCGACGTCCGGGTCCCCGTCGGCGCGGGACCGTTCCCGGCGGTCGTCTGGATCCACGGCGGGGGCTGGCTGGACGGCGACCGCCGCTACCCGCCGCCGACCGTGCCCGCCGCCCTGTTGCACGGCTCGGTCCTGGACGCCGGGCTCGCACTCGTCTCCGTCGACTACCGGCACAGCCTCGAAGCCCCCTTCCCCGCGCAGCTCCACGACGTGAAGGCCGCGATCCGCTACGTCCGCCACTTCGCCGGGACCCTCGGCATCGACCCGGACCGGCTGGCCGTGTGGGGCGAGTCCGCGGGCGGCCACCTGGCGGCGCTGGCGGGCCTCGTCGGCCCCGGCAGCGCGGACGCGGAGGCCCTGGAGGGCGCGCACGGAGTCGGCGCGGGAGACACCGGGGTACGGGCCGTCGTCGACTGGTACGGGGTCTCCGACCTCGTCGCCCTCGCCGGGCACCCGGTGCCCGCACCGGCGGCCGGCGCCGGGTACCCCGACCCGTACGCCGCCCTCCTGGGCGGCACCGAGGCGGAGCGACCGGCGCTGGCGCGTGCCGCGAGCCCGGTGACCTACGCGGCGGGCCCCAAGCCGCCGCCGTTCCTGCTGGTCCACGGGACTCGTGACGGCCTGGTCCCGTTCAGCCAGAGCGAAGCGCTCGCCCGCGCCCTGGCCGAGGCGGGTGGAGAGGTCGCACTGCGCCCCGTCGAGGGCGCCGACCACATCTTCCTCGGCTCCCCGGAGGTCCCGGCGATCGTCGCGGAAAGCGTGGCGTTCCTGGCCCGCCACCTGGAGGCGGCGGGGACCTGAGCCTTCTCAACCCGACCGGGCGGGCCCCGCCACCCCGCGCTCCTCCGCGCCCGACCGGGGATCCGTCCGCGACCGCCGGGGGCGGCCGCGGGCGCCCCGGTCCGCGCTATGGCGGCTCCCCCGATCCGGCGGCCATGACGGGCACGGCGTACGGCGTACGGCGCCGCTGTCCGCCGCTACCGCGACTGGACGGCGAACAACTGGACGGCGTACTCGCCGCTCGTCCCGATCCCGGTCTCCTTGTAGGTGCAGTTCAAAATGGCGGCGCGGTGCCCGCGGTTGCTGGCCATCCAGCCGTCGACGTGGGACTTCGAGGAGTGGTGGCCCGGTCCGGAGACGTTCTCGGAGGAAGGCCCGGCGGGTGAGTAGCCGGCCCGTTCCATCCGTTGCAGGTCACTGGAACCATCGGAGCCGGTGTGCGCGGTGAGGTGGTTCGCGGCCATGTCGTCGGCATGGGCCTGGGCGGCCTGCATGAGTCGCGGGTCCTCCTTGAGGGGCTCACAACCGGCCTTGGCCCGTTCGGCGTTGACCAGGGCGAGGATCTCGCTCGCGGAGGACTGCCGCACGGCACGGGTGACGGCGGCCGGCGCCACCGCCGGTGACGCCGCCTGGGCGGCGCTCGCGGTGAGGGCACTGCCGAACACGAGCAGCGGGGCCGTACAGGCGACGACGCAGACACGGCGGATCCGGCTGTTGTTGCTGCGCATGGAAATTCCCCTTCGTAGGGGGTCGTGGAGAGCCGCCGACGGCACGCGGCCCTCGGTGGCGGCCGCTCTCGGACGGCCGCGGGGCGGGCGCGCGCCCGGCCTCGGCGGGACGCGCACAGCCGTGGGGCGATGCCGCCACGGCGCCTCCTCCTGGCAGTTCCACCCTACGGCCGGGGACCCGGACCCGCCGTCCGGAGCGCACGCGACCGTATCCGCCGGGAGGGCGGGAAGCACGGGCCGGGAGGCCGGACGGGGGACGGCCGGGCGGGCGGAAGCGGCCGGGCGGGCGGAGGCCGACCGGGCGGAGGCGAGGAGGTCAGGAGGACCGGCGGTGCACGAGGACGGCCTCCGTCGCGGGGACGGGCCCGGTCGCACCGGTCTCGATCAGCTCGTGCACGGCGTCCGCGATCCGGGCGGGCGTGGGCAGTTCCAGGCGGATCGTGGTGAGCGCGGGCTGCTGGAACCCGGACAGGACCAGATCGTCCGAACCCACGACCGCCACCTCGTCGGGCACCATGACGCCCTCGGCCCGCAGCGCGTGCAGGAGCAGCGCGGCGTACTCGTCGTTGTAGGCGAAGACGGAGTCCAGGTCCAGGCTCCTCCAGCGCCGGGCGAGCCCGGTCGCGGACTCCCGGGTGTAGGCCAGTTCCACCGGGGTGACGGTGGCCATGTGGCGGGCGGCGACCGCCTCGACCCCCGCCAGGCGCGGCCCGGCGATGGTCCCGAGGCCGCGCTCACGCGGCATGACGACCCCGATCCGGGTCCGGCCGCGGGCGATGAGGTGCTCGGCGGCGGTGGCGCCGATGTGGGCGTGGTCGAAGCCGCCGGTGTGGACGCCGGGCACGGGACCGGAGGCGAACGCCAGCACCCCGCGGACCCCGGCGCGGCGCAGCAGGTCGGCCGCCGGGGCGGTGAGGCGGTCGCCGTCGAGGGCGATGACCGCCGCCGGGCGCAGTTCGGCCCAGGCCCGCGCGGCGTCGACGGGGTCGGTGAACCGACCGGCGTGCAGGACCGCCGTGTAGCCGTGGCGGTCGAGTTCGCCGTACAGGTCGTCGACCCATTCGCTCACGAGGCGGCCGAGCGCGGAGACCGACGCCGGCAGGAGGACGAGGTTGCTGCGTCCGGCGCGCAGGGACCGGGCGGCGGCGTGCGGGACGTACCCGAGCCGACGGGCCGCGTCGAGGACGCGGGCGCGCGTGGGTTCGCTGACCCGGTGGCCCCGGGTGCCGTTGAGGACGAAGGAGACGGTGGCGCGCGACACCCCGGCGAGGCGGGCCACGTCGGCGCTGGTGATCGGGGCGGGGACGGGGGTTTCTTCGGCCATGACGTCGCTCGACGTTCCTCGTGCTCGGTTCGTACCTGCCTACGCCGAGGTTACACGAGTCAGGAGGAGGCGGGCCGGACGATTCCGCCCCTCCGCGGGCCGCGCCCTCACGGCGCTCACGATCCCCAGGACGACGGCGTTCAGGCTCTGGCGAGGCCTCGGAACAGGCACCTTTCCCGGCACTCCGGATGACACGTGTGACCACGACGGTTCGTCCGCGACCCTCGGCAGTCCGGCGCGGCGCCCGGTGGCACCGGAGGCCGTCCCGCTCCGGCCATGGCCTGCCGGGCCAGCGAGGTCCGTGGGGCCGGCCGGGCTCAGGGGCCGATCACCCTCAGGGCGGCCCAGAGCGCGGCCACCGCGGCCGCGAGCGCCGCCGGAGTGGTCAGCAGCCCGAGGCGGCTGAACTCGCCGAGGGCCACCCGGTGGTCGTGATCGTGGACGATGCGCCGCCACAGCAGGGTGGCGAGCGAGCCGACGTAGGTCAGGTTGGGGCCGATGTTCACGCCGATCAGCACGGCGAGGACGGGACCGGGGCCGGCCGGGGCGGCGAGCGGGAGCAGGGCCAGGACGGCCGGCAGGTTGTTGATCAGGTTCGCCAGGAGCGCGGCGACCGCGGCCGTGGCCAGCAGGGCGCGGAAGGAGTCGCCCTCGGGAAGAACGGCGGCGAGGGCGTCGCCGAGGCCGTGGTCGACCACGGCCCGTACGACGATGCCCAGGGCCAGGACGAACAGGCAGAACGCGGGCGCGGCGGAGGCGACCAGCCGGCGCGGCGTCGTGCGGCGCCGGCCCAGCGCGCGGCCTGCCAGAACGAGGGTGCCCGCGAGGGCGGCCCAGGCGGGCCCGGCCCCCGCGAACGAGGCCAGCGCGAATCCCGCCAGCGTCAGCGCGAGCACCACCAGCGTGAACCGGGGCACCGGCGCGGCGTCCTCCCCGGTGCTCGGCCGCTGCGCCGGTGCGGCGGCCAGGTCGGCCCGGAAGAAGCGGCGGAAGGCCCCGTACTCGACGGCGATCGCGGCCAGCCAGGGCAGGGTCATCAGGGCGGCGAACCGGGTGAAGGACAGGCCGCTGGCGGTGAAGGCCAGCAGGTTGGTCAGGTTGGAGACGGGCAGGAGCAGGGAGGCGGAGTTCGCCAGGTGCGCGGTCGCGTACACGTGCGGCCGGGACCGGGCGCCGATGCGGGCGGCCGTCGCGAACACGACCGGGGTGAGCAGCACCACGGTCGCGTCCAGGCTCAGTGCGGCGGTGATCACCGCGGCGACGGCGAACACCCCGCCCAGCAGGGTCTTCGGACCGCTCCCGCACCTGCGGGCCACCGCGTCACCGGCCGCCCGGAACAGTCCTTCGTCGGCGCAGAGCCGGGCGAGCGCCAGGATCACCGCCAGGAAGCCGACCACCGGCAGCAGCTCGCGGGTCTGCTCCCACGCGGCCTGCGGGGAGACCACCCCGAGCCCGATCAGCGCCGCGGCGGCCGGTACGGCGGCGGTGGCCTCGGGCAGCCCGCGCGGCCGTACGACGGCGAAGGCCAGCACGCCCAGCAACAGGGCGAGCGACAGCGACTCGGCTATGACGGTGTTCAGCGCGTACTCCCGGCCGACGAGACCAACCCGGCCGGACAGCGGCCACGAAACCTCACACCAGGATGCCACCGTCGGCGCGCGGCCCGGGAGGCGCCCTCCCCGCACCGCCGTACTCGCGGGCCCGCCCACGGGCTGTCGCCGCCGTCCGCGTGCCCGGCCGTGGCAGACTCGGCACGGCGCGGAATCCGCCCCCGTCCCCTGCGGGAGGACCCCCTTGTTCCACCGTCGCGCCCCCCTGCGCGGACGGACCGCCGCCCTGGCCGTCATCGCCCTGTTCCTGACCCTCACCGCGGGCACGTCCCGCGTGCCGCCCGCTCCGCAGCCCGCCCCCTTGCCCGCGGCGACCCGGGTCGGCTCGGTACCGGGCGCCCGGACCGTCCTGTCCGGGTACGCGATCCGGTCGACCGCCGGGGTCGCGGACCCCGGGGCCGCCGTCTCCCGGCCGGGCTATCCGACGGCCGGCTGGTATCCGGCCGGATCCCGCTCCACCGTCCTCGCGGCCCTGCTCGCGGCCGGTGTCCACCCCGACCCCTTCTACTCCACCCGTCTGAAACGGGTCCCGGCCGCGGACTTCGCCGTGCCCTGGTGGTACCGGTCCGACTTCGTCGTCACCGACCCGGCCCTGCGTACGTACCTGGACTTCAGCGGGGTCATCTCCGCCGCCGACGTCTTCGTCAACGGCCGCCTCGTCTCCCCGGCGGCCACGGTCGCGGGCGCGTACACCCGGCACGAACTCGACGTCACCGATCTGATCACGGCGGGCACCAACACCGTCGCCTTCCGGGTCCAGCCCAACGATCCGCGCAAACGGCTCACGATGGGCTGGCTCGACTGGCTGCAACCGCCGCCCGACGGGAACATGGGCCTGGTCCGGGACGTGTCGGTCCGCCGCGGCGGACCGGTCGCCCTGGGCGACGCGCACGTGGTGACCTCCCTGGCCCTGCCGTCGATGTCCTCCGCCGACCTCACCGTCAAGGCCCGGGTGCGCAACGACTCACCGGCCACCGTCACCACCACGGTGTCCGGCACCGCCGGTCCGGCCGCCGTCAGCCGCCGCGTCACCCTCGCGCCCCACGAGACCAGGACCGTGGTCTTCTCCCCCGCCGACCACCCCGCGCTGCGGCTGCGCGCACCCCGCGTGTGGTGGCCCGCCTCGATGGGCGGGCAGCCGATGTACGCGCTCGACCTGACCGCGACCGTGGACGGCACGCCCTCCGACACCGCGCACCAGTCCTTCGGGATCCGTGAGGTGCGGGCCCCGCTGAACGCCGACGGCGCCCGGCAGTACGAGGTCAACGGCCGCCCGCTGCTGATCAAGGGGGGCGGCTGGTCCCCCGACGAGTTCCTGCGCTGGGACCCGGCGTACGTCGAGGACCGGCTGCGGTACGCCCTCGACCTCGGTCTGAACACCCTGCGGCTGGAGGGGCACATCGAGCCCGACGAGTTCTTCGACCTCGCCGACCGGTACGGGATCCTGACGCTCCCCGGCTGGGAGTGCTGCGGCAAGTGGGAGGGGGAGGTCAACGGCGCCGAGGCCGGCGAGCGGTGGGAGGCCACCGACTACCCGGTGGCCAAGGCCTCCATGGCCGCCGAAGCGGCCCGGCTGCGCCACCACCCCAGCGTCGTCTCCTTCCTGATCGGCAGCGACTTCGCGCCGAACCGGACCATCGAGCAGGGGTACCTCGACGCTCTGAAGGCCGCCGACTGGACGGCCCCGGTGATTCCCGCGGCCTCCAACGCCTCCGCGCCGATCAGCGGGAACTCCGGGATGAAGATGACCGGCCCGTACGACTGGGTCCCGCCCTCGTACTGGTACGACAAGCGGGAGGGCGGGGCCACCGGCTTCAACTCCGAGACCAGCGCCGGTCCGGACGTCCCGACCCTCGACACGCTGCGCCGCATGATGTCGCCGGCCGAGCTGGAAACCCTCTGGAAGGATCCGTCCGCCGCCCAGTACCACCGCTCCCCCTCGGCGACCTTCTCGACGCTCGGGCTGTACGACGAGGCGCTGTCGAACCGCTACGGTCCCCCCAGCGGCCTGGAGGACTACGTGCGCAAGGCGCAGCTGGCGCAGTACGAGAACGTGCGCGCGCAGTTCGAGGCGTACGCCCGCAACGCCAAGGACGCCTCCGAGCCGTCCACCGGCGTCGTCTACTGGATGTTCGACAGCGGCTGGACCTCGCTGCACTGGCAGTTGGTGGACCGCTACCTCGACCAGGGCGGCGCCTACTTCGGGGCGAAGAAGGCGAACGAGCCGCTGCACGTCCAGTACGGCTACGACGACCGCGCGGTGACCGTCGTCAACAACCGGACGTCCGGGGCCTCCGGGCTGACGGCGCGGGTCACGCTGTTCGGCACGGACGGCGAGCCGGCGTACGACCGGACGGTGACCGGGCTCGACGTCGCGGGCTACGGCGCGAGCACGACCGCGCTCACCGTCCCCGCCTCGGTCCCGGGCCTGTCCACCACCTACCTGGCACGGCTGCTGCTCACCGACCGCGCCGGGCGGAAGGTGAGCCGCAACGTCTACTGGCTGTCCACCGAGGCGGACGTGCTCGACTACGCGGAAACCGACTGGTACCACACGCCCACCACCTCCTACGCCGATCTGACGGGTCTGAGCACCATGGCGCGGACGGCCGTCTCCTCGACGGCCTCGACGACGCGTGACGACGGGTCCGGGACGTCCACGACGACGGTGACCGTGCGCCACGCGGGCACGGGGAACACACCGGCCCTGCTCACCGACGTCCATCTGGTGGGCGCCGGTGGCGCGCCCGTCCTGCCCGTGCGGTGGAGCGACAACCAGATCAGCCTGTGGCCGGGTGAGTCGGCGACGCTGACGGCCACCTACCGGACGGGCGACCTGCGCGGAGCCGCGCCGCGACTGCGGGTCTCCGGGTGGAACACCCCGACGGTGACGGTCCCGGCCGGCTGACCGGGACGGGACCGGACGGGACCGGACGGGACGCGCGCGTGCCGTCGCCGCGGGGGCGGCGACGGCACGACGGGGGATGGTGCCCCGGGTCAGGGGCAGCTGATGCGGATGTCTCCGGAGTCGGTGGTGCAGGTGTCGGTGCCGCTGCCGCCATTGGCGGTGTCGTTGCCCGCGACGCCGTCGGTGGTGGTGAGGCGGTCGTTGCCGTAGTAGCCGGTCAGGGTGTCGTTGCCGGGGCCGCCGTCGAGGGTGTCGTCGCCGAAGCCGCCGTCGAGGGTGTCGTCGCCGAAGCCGCCGTAGACGGTGTCGTTCCCGTAGCTCGCGCGCACGGTGTCGTTGCCGCCGAGCGCGCAGATCACGTCGTTGAAGTAGCCGCCGTTCAGGGTGTCGGCCCCGCTGGTGCCGATGACCGTGCAGCCGTGTGCGTTGTTCACCGAGGTGGTGGAGGTGGCCGTGTTGTCGGAGGCGGCCGGGTCCGGCTGGGTGGCGGTGACCCTGGCCGTGCCGGTGAGCGTGCCGGTGGCCCGCGGTTCGGCCGTGACCGTGACCGTCGCGCTCGCGCCCGGGGCCAGGCTGCCGAGGGCGCAGGTGGCCGCGGTCGCCGTGGTCGTGCAGGTGCCCTGGGTGGTGGTGGCCGAGGTGAGGGTCACACCGGCCCCGGCGAGCGTGTCGGACAGGCTGACGCCGGTCGCGGTGGCGGTGGAGGACACCGAGTTGGAGACCCGCACCGTGTACGAGGCACGGTCTCCGATGCTGACGGTGGTCGTTCCGGTCCTCGTCACCGACAGGTCGGCGCTCGGCGGCGGCGGGGATGCGCCGTCGCCGCCCTCGTACCGGGCGAGGGCGAAGGCGGAGCCGCCCGTGTAGCCCGCTGCGACGATCTTCCCGTCCGGCTGTACGAGCAACCCGCGCGCCGCGTCGAAGTCCCCGAAGCCGGTGACCACGAAGCCGTCGCCGCCGAAGCCGGTGTCCACGGTGCCGTTGGTGTTGAAGCGGGCCAAGCTGAAGTCGTTGGCCTCGGAGCTGTTGGGGTCGTCGGCCTGCCCCGCGATGACGATCTTGCCGTTCGGCTGGAGCGCCAGGGCGGAAGCGCCCCCGCCGTCGCCGGGGAAGCCGACGGAGCGGCGTCCGCCGGTCCCGAAACCGGTGTCGGCGCTGCCGTCGGCGTTGTAGCGCAGCAGGGCGATGCCCGCGCCGCCGTCACCCGCGGCGACGACCTTCCCGTCCGGCTGGACCGCCACGGCGTTGCCGAACTCGGTGCCGCCGAAGTCCGCGGTGACCATGCCGTCGCCGCTGAAGGTGGTGTCGAGGGTGCCGTTGACGTTGTAGCGGGCGACGCCGATGTCGAAGGCGGTGTTGCCCACGTAGCCGACCAGGAGGACCTTGCCGTCCGGCTGGAGGGCCATGCCGCGGGCGGTGCCCCCGGCGTCCTGGGGCGAGGCCGGGGTGAAGCCCGCGACCACCGCCCCGTCCCCGCCGAGGCTCGGGTCGAGGCTTCCGTCGGTGGTCAGGCGGACCAGCGCGAAGCCGCCACCGCCGCCCTTGCCCGCGGCGATGATCCTGCCGTCGGGCTGTACCGCCACGTCCGCGCCGTCCGCGGACCCGCCGAACTCATCGACCCGTACGAGGCCGCCGGTGCCGAATCCGCCGTCCAGGCTGCCGTCGGTGTTGTAGCGGGCCACGGAGAAGAAGCAGCAGCCGCCTCCGTCCCCGGGCACCTCGGTGGTGCCCGCCACGACGATCTTCCCGTCCGAGGGCTGCACCGCCACCGCGTTGGCCACGTGCGCGCCACCGCCGAAGTCGCTGGTCACCCGTCCGTCACCGTCGAAGGTGGTGTCGAGGGTGCCGTTGGTGTTGTAGCGGGCGAGCGCGAAGCCGTCCTGGCTCAGGCCCGCCACGACCAGCTTGCCGTCGGCCTGCCGTGCGACGTCGTGGCCTTCCGCGAACCCGGGGAAGACGGTCGTCACCCGGCCGTCGGGGCCGAAGGTGGGGTCAAGGTCTCCCGGGGCGGCCAGCGCGGTGCCGGGCAGCAGGAGTACGAGTGCCAGGCCGAGCGCGGCCGGCAACCCGGCCCTCCCGCCGGGTCTGCGGCGCGGCTGCGCCGGTCTGGGGTGTGCGTGGGTCATGGGGGTACGGACCTCCGGTCCTCGCGCGTCGTACGGGAAGCAGCGCACAGCTTCGTACCGGGCGCCGCCCGCACCCCGCGGAACCTGCCGCACCACGCCCAGCGGAGCGCCGGGAACCACCCCGGCGGAGGAGCGCACGGGGTGCACTCGGCGATCATGGGGGGCATGACACCGATCACCCACCTCGACCTCACCGGATTCACCGAGCGGGAGCCGGGGGTGTGGACCGACGCGCGGGGCCTCGTCCTGTCGGTCCACTTCTTCGGCCTCGTCCCGGACCTGCCCGCCCCGCTCGACGACCCCGGCCGGCTCCGCCACGGTCTCGCCCGGTCCGTCGCCGCGGCCGGCGCGGGCCTGATCGAGGCCGTGGTGGGCGAGGTGGACTCCGTCCCGGCCGTCCGTCAGCTCGTCAAGGTCCGGCGGCCGAACGGCCACGGGCAGGTGTTCCTCGGCTCGTGGACGGTGCCGCGGGCCACGTGCAGCGCCACGGTGAAGATCCAGGCCGGGGAGGGTGCGACGACCGGGGTCCGGGAGGCCGTCGTCCTGGCCCGTACGGGTTCGGAGCGGTACTTCGCCCCGCATCCGTACGGGCCCGGCGTCGAGGGAGGACTGCCGTACCACGTGGGTGACCACGAGGAGTGGGACGCCGAGTTCCCCGACCACCCGCTCACCCTGGTACGGGCCGCGCTGCACCGCATCACCGAGACGGTGACCCTGCACGACGGCTTCAAGACGCTCCCGCCCTTCGCGGCGGCGGTGCCCTCCCCGATCCCCGCGCAGAGCCCGCCCGCGACCGGCCCCGGCCCGTCCGGTGTCCGCCGCTGGTTCCGCCGGGGCTGACGGGTCGGGTGCGTACGGGCCGTCAGGGGCGGTGCCATCGGGGAGGCCGAGCTGACGGCGGATCTCCATCGAGCGCGCGTTGACCGGCCGGGAGCGGGGAACGGCGACAGGGCCCGCCGTTGCTCGACCAGCAGGGTGGGCACGCCCCGGCGCTCCGTCAGCGCCCGCGCGGTCAGCCCGAACGGCCCGCCCCCGACGATCAGGACGTCGACCTCGGTGCCTGCCACGGACATGCCGGGCCCCTCCTGCTCGCCTCGGCGCGCGCGGGGGAACTCGGCCCCAGCGGGTACACGCACTTCGCGCTCCGCGACGCCGACGGCGCCGGCCCGGGCCTCGTCCACCGGTACGGCCTCACCACCGACGACTACACCCCCAAGCCCGCCTTCGCGACCATGCGGAGGCTGGTGGAACGGCTCAGCGTCTGACGGGCCCGGCGTCACCGGTGGCCCCTGTGGCCGGTGGCACGGGGGCGCCGGGCCACCGGGCGCAGGGCGTTCCGGTTCCCGTGCGAACGCGTGACATGCGTCACGTCCCACTCGGCGGCCCGGGTGGCCCGGCAGCGGCCGCACCCTCGCCGACATTTCGGCTTTTGTACCTATTTCACGTGGACATTCCGGCCTCTGCCGGAAACGGAATCAGAGCCTCCCGTCTTGTTCGGGGCAACGCGGCTGGTGGCGAGGTGTCCTAGTGCCGCGTCAGATGCGTGCCCGGCCGGCTGCGGCAAGGACATGCACGATCTTCCGGACGATTCAAGCCGCACCCTTGCGTCCCCCGGCGGTGCGGGGGCCACGGCTTGCCAGGCCGCTGCCGGGTTTCTAAGAATGGCGGCTCCTCCGGCGTCCTCGCGGTCCGGCGCCGGAAGCTTCGCGATCACCGAGTGAGGTCAGGCATGCGGAAGCACCGTAAGAAGACGCACCATCGGAAAATAATCGTCACCCTCGGGGCCCTGGCCCTCGTGGGTGTCCCCTCTGCCGCCATGGCGTGCCTGGGCCCGCAGGGCTCCGGGCCCGCGCCGGCCGGCGCCGCCAGGCACGACGGCCGGCCCTGGGGCGACGCAGCCGCCTTCGGGGGCCCGGCTTCGCAGCCGCCCGTGGAAGCCCCGGTCGAGGCGGCCGCCCCCGCGGCCCCCGCCGAGCCCGTCGCCGAGCCGGCCTCCGAGCCGCCGGTGGAGCCCGCGGACCAGAGCGCGCCGACCGCCGAGCAGCCGCAGGCACCGCAGGCACCGCAGCCCGCACAGCCGCCGGCCGCGACGGCGGCGCCCGCGGCTCCCCAGGCCTCCGCAGCGCCCTCCGGCCCCGTGGCCGAGGTCGTCGCGCTCGTCAACAAGGAGCGCGCGGCGGTCGGGTGTCCGGCGGTCACCGTCAACGACAAGCTCACCAAGGCCGCGCAGGACCACAGTGCCGACATGGCCGCCCACGCCACCATGTCCCACACCGGCTCCGACGGCTCCGATCCGGGCCGGCGCATCACCGATGCCGGATACGTGTGGAGGACGTACGGCGAGAACGTCGCCTACGGCTACCCCACGGCCGCGAAGGTCATGGAGGGCTGGATGAACAGCCCGGGCCACAAGCGGAACATCCTCGACTGCTCCTACAAGGAGATCGGGGTCGGCCTCTCGCAGCCGGGCCAGTACTGGACGCAGGACTTCGGCGCGGCCCGCTGACCCGCGCCGCCCTCTCGGCGAACGCAACGAAGGCCCCGGCCTCCCTGAGGAGGCCGGGGCCTTTCGGTCGAGCGCTGGGCAGGCCTTGCACCTGCATTCCCCCACGGGAAGTGGGGTGTCTTTCCTTGGACCACCAACGCCGGTCCCACCACCGTGTTTCCACGGCCGCGAGAACAAGATCAGCATAATGCACGGATCCGGTCCCCGCGCACCGGGCGGTCAGCGGCCCGTGGACACGGACGGCTTGTGACCCGGGTAGACGTGCCCGGGGGTGACGACGCTCGTGATCGCCTCGCCGAAGAGGGTGCTGGGTTCCTGGCCGCCGACCGTGACGTCGGTGTTCATCAGCACGACCATCGTCGCCTTCTCCTGCGGCAGGTAGACGGTCAGCGTCTCGTACCCGGGGATCGACCCGTTGTGGCCGATCCAGCCCTGGACGTCGAAGATGCCCAGGCCGTAGCCGGCGCCGGGAATGCCGACGGGCCGGGTCTTGAGGCGTTCGGCCTGGGTGGCGGGCGTCAGCAGGGTGCCCGTGGCGACGGTCTTCGCCCAGCTGCGCAGGTCCTGGAGGTCGGAGATCATCGCTCCGGCCGACCAGGCCCAGGAGGGGTTCCAGTCGGTGGAGTCCTCGATCTTCCCGCTGGCGGTCTGGTTCGTGTAGCCGCGTGCGTGCGGCCTCGGGAACTCAGCGCCGGCCGGGAAGAGGGTGTGGTGCAGCCCCGCGGGCTTCAGAACGTCCTGGGCGATGACGTCGCCGATCGGGCGGCCTGTGATCTTCTCCACCACCAGGCCGAGCAGGATCAGGTTGGTGTTGGAGTACTCGAACCTGGCGTCCGGGGCGAACTGCACCGGGTGCTTGAAGGAGTACCCGAGCAACTCCCGCGGGGTGAAGGGGTGGTCGGGGTCCGCGGCGAACGCCTTGTCGAAGGCGGGGTCCTCGCTGTAGTTGAAGAGCCCGCTGCGCATGCCCGCGAGCTGGCGCAGGGTGATGCGGTCACCGTTCGGCACTCCTGCAACGTACCGCCCGATGGGGTCGTCCAGGGCGACCTTCTTCCGGTCGACGAGCTGCAGCAGGGCGGTGACCGTGAACGTCTTGGTCTCGCTGCCGATGCGGACCAGGAGGTCGGGCGTCATCGGGGCGGACGTCGCCTTGTCGGCCACGCCGAAGGCCTTCACGTAGCTGCCCTTGCCCGGCGCCCACAGGCCGACGATCACGCCCGGAACCTTGGTTTCGCGCAGGGTAGCGAGGATGGCGGCGTCGAGCTTCGCCGCGACGGCCGGGGTCAGCTTCGGAAAGCTGGTGTCCGCCGGCGGGGAAGGGGTCGCGCGGGTCGGGGCGGGCGCCCCGTACGCGGAGCCCGTAGCGACCGGGGCGATGAGCACGCACGCGGCGGCAACGGCCACACAGGCGCGGCGCAGCCCAGCGGGGATCGGCTTCACGGCGCGGCCTCCTGCCGCCGGGAGCGGGACGACATCACCACCGTAGGGCCGCGCCATCCCGCCCGCGCGGCGAGCCGTCGAGGACCGTCGGCACGAAAGGCCGGATTCCCCTCCGCCGGCGGATGGTCACTGCTTTTTGAAGGACCGGATCTGGTAGTTGCCCATCAGGTTGCCGCCCGCGCCACCGGGGGTCGATCCGACCCGTGCGTTGTAATTCGTCTGCGTGTAGTACTGGACCCGGTTGTTCTTTCCGTTCCACACGGAAAGAACATTGAGTCCGCGCTGGATGAAGCCGCAGTTGTCGGCCGTGTTCGCCTTCTGGGCTTCGGAGAACTCGCAGCGCTCCCCGCCGCCGTTCCAGCCACTGTAGATACAGAAGTTCCCGGAGTTGCAGGTGTAGGCGGCGGGTGCGTTCTCGCTGGCCGTGGCCAGGGGGGCGGACCCCAGGACGACGGCGAGGGAGAATCCGGCGGCGGCCAGTGCGGTGATGCGGCGCATGGTGATGAAAGCCCCTTTCGAAAATGATGACCGGGGCGTGGCCCCGGAAATGATGGGGACGAGCAGCGGTACGCGGCGGACCGGGCGAAAGCAGACCATCGCCCACCCGGCGCCTCATTCAGCATGTAGGGCGAACGCGGTGGTGTGCGAGACCCTTTCCCGTCAGCGGAGCCCGCGTTTACTCGCCACTTCCGCCGGCCTCCCGGAATTGCGCGCCGGGGCGCCGCCCCGGGGCGCGCGGGCCCGCGTGGACCAGCAGCGGCGGATTCCTGAGCATGGTGCGCGCGATGGCCAGGGGCAGCCGGAGGGTCTTGTCGTGGAAGGCCAGTTCCACGTGCCCGCGGGTAGGGACACCCGCCGGCGCAGGCCCGGCCGCAACCGGACGGGGGTGTCGCCATCGAGCCGGGACGTCCGCGCCGCGGTGCACGCCGGCAGTGCCATCGCCCACCGGTCGAGCGGAACGTGCGTGCGGTTGCCCGTCGGCGAGGCGGCCACCCGTACGGTCCCCAGGCCCGCCACCACCGCGGCCACGGCGAGCCACAGCGCCCCCGGCAGCCGGCTGCGCCCAGCAGCGAGGCGATCAGCAGGGCGAGCGGCAGCTCCAGCACGAACAGCGGCTGTACGAGGGACAGCGCGCCCGTCGCCAGCGCCGCGGCCTGGCCCACGCCGGCCGCGATCACCGCGAGGATCCCGCCGATCCACACGGGGCGGCGCAGCAGATCGAGGACGAGCCCGAAGCGGAAGCCGTCGCTCTGCGGCACCGTGAGCGAGGCCCTCCGCTGGAGGACCGTCGCGAGGGCGTTGCTGAACGCCGCGAACAGCGCGAAGAGGACCGGCAGTACGAAGCCCATGCCCCGATCCTCACCGCACCCGTCGCGGCGCGCCGCCGTGACACCGCGCGGTACGCGCCCGGCGGCGCCCGTTCCCCCGTCCGGGTCCACGGCCGGGGGCGGCCCGCACGGCGCGTGTCAGCGGGTCAGCGGGTCAGCGGGTCAGCGGGTCAGCGGGTCAGCGGGTCAGCGGGTCAGCGGGTCAGCGGGTCAGCGGGTCAGGCCAGGTGGGCCGCGACGAGCTCGGCGAAGGCCTCCGGGGTGAGGACGGTGACGCCCAGTTCCCCGGCCTTGACCGCCTTCGAGCTCGGCTTCCCGCTCGGGGACGGGGCGCAGACCAGGTAGGCGGTCTTGGAGTTGACGCTGCTGCCGGCCTTGCCGCCGGCCCTCTCGATCAGGGCGTTCATCTCCGAGCGTCCCAGTGTCTCCAGCGGGCCGCTCATCTTGCCGGTCACGACGACGGTGCGCCCGGCCAAGGGGCCCTCCGTGACGGGGCGCGGTTCCCGCGGCTCCTTCATGTTCACGCCGGCTTCGGCCAGCTTGTCGATGACGGGCGCCAGCAGGGCGACCTGCTCGACGATGACCGGGGCCTTCTCCCCGCCGATGCCCTCGACTTCCTGGAGGGCGGCGGCGTCGGCCGCCCGGATCGCGTCCATGGTCTCGAAGTGCGCGGCGATGCGGCGGGACATGCTCCGCCCTGTGCCGAGCACGCCCAGGGCGCAGAAGACGCGGCTGAGCGGCCGGGACTTGGCGGCCTCGATCTGCTCGGCGAGCCTGGCCCCGCGCTTGGCGCTGCCGGAGGCGACGGTGAGCTGCTCCTCGGTGAGGGTGAAGAGATCGGCGACGTCGCCGACGTCACCGGAGTCGATCAGGGCCTTGACGTACGTCTTGCCGAGGCCGTCTATGTCGAGCATGTCGCGTCCGGCGGCGTACTCGATCAGGGCGGGCAGTGCGCAGGCGGTGCCCTTGGCGCAGCGCCACCGCTCCTGGTCCTTGTTGATCTCGCCGGCGCAGTTCGGGCATGCCGAGGGCAGCGGCACCTCGCGCGCCCCGGCGGGACGGAGGCCGGTCACCGGGGCCTGGACGCGGGGAATGATGTCGCCGGCCTTGTAGACCGTCACGGTGTCCCCGAGGTGGAGGTCGCGGCGGCGGATGTCGGCCGGGTTGTGCAGGGTGGCGCGGGTGACGGTGGATCCGTCGATGTCCACCGGTTCGAGGATGGCCGTCGGGGCGAGCACGCCGGTGCGGCCCACGTCCCAGACCACGTCCTTCAGTACGGTCTGCCGCTCGACGGCCGGGAGCTTGAAGGCCGTCGCCCAGTGCGGGAACCGGCTGCCGAGCCCGGCCGCGGCCTGCTCGGCCGCGTCGTTCGCCTTGATCACGACCCCGTCGATGCCGAACGGGAGGACGGGACGCAGCGCGGCGATCTCGTCGACCTTCCGCTGCGCCTCGGTGAGGGTGGCGACGACGTGCAGCCCGGCGGGCGTGGCGGCGGTGGTCTGCACCCCGGCCTCGGCGACGGCGGCCAGGACCTCGGCGTGCGTGGCGCCGGCGGGTGCGAAGGCGACGCCGTCCAGCTCGACCGCCCCGTACGCCCAGAAGGTCATCGCGAGCCGGTACGGGCGGTCCTTGGCGCGCAGGGTGCCGGCCGTGCCGTTGCGCGGGTTCGCGAAGACCTGCGCGCCGTGCGCGGCGCGGACCTCGTTCGCGGTCTCGAACTGCTGCTGGGTGAAGAGGACTTCGCCCCGCACCTCGAAGGTGAGCGGTACGGGCAGCTGCTCGGGCAGGCCGTCGATGGTACCGATGACGTGGCTGACGTCCTCGCCGTGGGTGCCGTTGCCCCGGGTGACGATCCGTTCCAGCCGGCCGGCGCGGTAGCGGGCGGCGACGGCCGCGCCGTCCATCTTCGGCTCGACGGTGAACCCGCCGGCGGGCTCGTGGCCGAGGCGGCGCTGGAGGGAGGCGCCCCAGGCCGTGAGGCCGGCCGGGTCGAAGACGTTGTCGAGGCTGAGCAGCCGGGTGGTGTGCGCGACGTCGCCGGCCGGGGCGGCGCCGTCCCCGACCAGACCGGTCGGGGAATCCGGGGCGACCTCGTCGGGGTGCGCCTGCTCCCAGGACAGCACGGCGAGGCGGAGCCGGTCGTAGGTGGCGTCGTCGACGGGGCTGTCACCGTCGCCGTAGTACGCCCGCGACGCATCGCGCAGGCGGCCGAGAGCGGCTTCGTACTCGTCGCGGCCGGACATGCTGGACAGCGCCTCATCGGCGTAAAGGCTCTTCATGTCCTTGATCCTGCACCACGGGTCTGACAACGGCCCCGGCCGGTGGCCGGTCACGGGGTGGGTCATCCCGGCAGTGCGGACGACTCTCCGAACGCGGCGAGCAACTGCAGCGGCCACTCGGCATCGGCCTGGCCGACGGCCAGGCCGACCCAGCGGTCGGACCCGCCCGGCAGCCACACCTGCAGGGTGGAGGTCACCCCGGAGAGGAACCCGATCGGCTCCGGTTCCTCGGCGTCGAAATCGGGATCGGGGCCGGGACCGGGATCGGTCTGCGTACCGGTACCGGTACCGTCGGAGCCCGGACGGGCGCCGAGGTCGACCGTGGCCGGTGCGCCCCAGCGTCGGGTGAGGAGCTCGGCCAGGGCGGCGCGATCGGCCTCCACCCCCGCCGCGGCCTCCTCGACGAGCCCGGTGTCGCGGTCCTCCCAGAAGTCCTGGCTCTCCACCAGCACGACCAGGTGGTACCCGGGTCCGCCCCATCGCTCCCCCGCCCGCTCCTCCTGCCGGGGGAAGCGCAGCACGTGAAGGTCCTCGACGGTGTGGAGCAGCTCCTCGGCGGGGCGCGTCCGGGGGCGGGGCGGCATGCGCACAGCGTAGCCCGCCGCTTGTCCCGAAGGAGGGTTGACGGCTGTCCGGCCGTCAGCGGTCACGCGGTCAGGGCGTCGTCGTCGCCCGGCGCGGGGCGGACGGCGAGGCGGGTGTACCACTCCGTGGCGAGGATCCGGTCCCGGGTTTCGGCGGGGAGGCGGGAGAGGATTCCCGGCAGCGGGCGTTCACGCTCCGCTTCGCTCCGGTGCGCGGCGATGGCGGCCCACTTCCGGTCCAGCCAGGGACGTACGTCGACCGTCGCCGTGACGTGCTCGTCGGGGACGCTGCGTACGGTCTTCCCCGCGCTCCGCAGGAGTGCGCCGAGCTCGCCGACGCCCGAGTGGGGGTGCGTGGCCAGGTAGACGGCGCTGGGCCGCCAGGGCTCACCCGCCTCGGGGTGGAGGTGCTCCAGGCCGGCGGCGTGCACGGCCAGCAGGGTCGCCCGGTGGGTGTGGACGTGGTCGGGGTGGCCGGTCAGCTGGCCGTATCCGTCATGGGTGACGACGACATCGGGCCGGACCCCGCGCACATGGCGCACGAGCCGCGCCACCACCTCGTCCAGCGGCGCGTCGAGCAACCGCGCCCGGCCTGGAGCCGACCCGGGCACGCGCGCGTCGGCGTACCCCAGCATCCTCGGCCCACGGGCGCCGAGGATGCGCAGGGCCTCGGCGAGTTCGGGAGCACGGTGGCTGTCCGGCGCCCAGGTCGCGGTGACGACGGCCGTACGCGCGCCCGCGGCGGCGTGGCGGGTGAGCACGCCGCCCGCGAGGAGGGACTCGTCGTCGGGGTGGGCGAAGACTCCGAGCAGGCTCGGCACGGAGATGGCTCCTCCGGGGCGGGAACCGGGCGGGCTGCCGGTCACCGGTGCGTTTCCGGCTCCGGCCGGTCGTCGAGCGGCGGCTGCTGCGGGCCGGGCAGGAACTTGGCCGACTTCGAGGCGAGTTGACGCGCGAGGTATGCGGCCGCGTCCTCCGGCCGCATCCGGGCGAGCGCGACCAGGGCGGTGATGGCGGTGTCCGCGACCTCGGCCTGGACATCCGGCCAGCCGTGGCTGTACCCCTTCCTCGGGTTGGTGCCGCGGGCTCCGATCACGGCCTGCGCCGCCTCCCCGAACTCCTCGCCGATCTTCAGGACTTGGAGGGTCCATTGTTCTTCCGCGGACACCCCCCGCTCGTCGTCGCGGCGCGCGAAGGACGCGGCGAGCCGCTGGATGACGGGCCAGAGGTCCTGCGTACCTGTCCCGGTCGCGGGGATCTCGCTCACGCATGGCTCCCTTCAGGAGCAACGGCCCTCCGGGACACCGTGGTTCGATCCGCCGGAAGGGGGTGGTCGGCAACGACGAGTCTGGCCTGTGGGGCGGCCCCTCGGGAGCCGGACGCCTTCGAACTCACACGTTCGCGTGGACACGGCCGACCGGCGTGGCGGCCCGGGGCCGCACGGGCCGGTCGGCGGCGTGGGGCTCAGTGGTTGACGAAGGTGAGGCTGGTCGCGTCGTAGCGGGTACCCGCGATCCGGTCCGGCGACGCCGCGGCCTCGATGGCCTCCAGGTCCTCGGGAGACAGTTCCACGGCCAGTGCGGCGAGGTTCTCCTCCAGGTAGCGCTGCCGCCGGGTCCCCGGGATCGGCACCACGTCGGCGCCCCGGCCCTGCACCCAGGCCAGGGCGAGCTGGCCGGTGGTGACCCCCTTGGCCGCGGCGAGCTCGTTCAGCTTCGCGACGATCGCGAGGTTGCGTTCGAGGTTGCCGTCGGCGAAGCGCGGCTGCGTGCGCCGGATATCGTTCTCGGACAGCCCTTCGACCGACTGGTACTGCCCGGTCAGGAAGCCGCGCCCGAGCGGGGAGAACGGGACCAGGCCGATGCCGAGTTCGCGGCAGACCGGCGCGATCTCCGCCTCCAGGTCGCGGGTCCACAGCGACCACTCGCTCTGCAGCGCGGCGATCGGGTGCACCGCGTGGGCCCGCCGGATGGTCTGCACGCCGGCCTCGGACAGTCCGAGGTGGCGGACCTTGCCCTCCCGGACGAGCTCGGCCATCGCACCGACCGTCTCCTCGATCGGCACCTGCGGGTCGACCCGGTGCTGGTAGTAGAGGTCGATGTGGTCGACCCCGAGGCGGCGCAGCGACGCCTCGCACGCCTGCCGGACGTAGGCGGCGTCACCGCGGACGAGGACGGGCTCGCCCAGGCGGTTGGCGAAGCCGAACTTGGTGGCCAGCACCACCTCGTCGCGGCGTCCCGCCACGGCCCGGCCGATCAACTCCTCGTTGTGCCCGGCGCCGTAGAAGTCGGCGGTGTCCAGGAGGGTCACCCCGAGATCGAGGGCACGGTGCAGGGTGGCGATCGACTGGGTGTCGTCCGACGTGCCGTAGCCGTGGCTCATGCCCATGCAGCCCAGCCCTTGGGCGGAGACGGCCAGTTCGCCCAGGTGCCGGGTGGGAAGGTCGGTCATGGTGATGCCTCCTGAGATCGAGTTCGTCTGGTCAGGACGCTAGGTGTTGGAGTGCACTCCATGTCAACCGACTTCGACGGCCCGGCATGCCGCAACCGGGCGGGGCGGGGCGGCGTCGCAGAGTACGGCGGTCTGCCATGACCCTTGAGGCGGCGGCGGCCACCGTGCGCTGCCGCAGGACCCGGTGGGCCTCGACGGCGGCGCTGCGGCTGCGGCACGCCACCGTGGATCTGGGGGACGCGGTGCTGGAGCACCCCGTGAGCGTCTGCGGCCACGCCACGCCCTTCACCGAGGACGGCCGGCCGCTCGCCGAGCCGGGACTGACGGATCCGCGGGTGCGGGCCGCATCGCTGCGCGGCGTCGACGCGGCCCACCTCGTCCTGACGGACGTCGACCTCACCGACTGCCTGTTCGCGGGGACCGTCCACCTCGACCAACTGCGCCTGGACGGCCTGTACCGGTTCGCCACCACCCCCACCGGGCCGCGCCGGGGTCGACGGCCTCCCGGCCCGCCGTTGGCGGGTCGCGCCGCCGTGGGTCTCCGCGCGGGCCGCCTCAGCCGTGGGGCGGGTGGAGGGCGATCGTCCAGGTGTGGACCGTATACCGGTTCGAGTGACCGGGCCGCGGCTCGGCGATGACCGCGGTGACGTTCCCGCCCTCGCGGCGCAGGGACACCGTCCGGCGGGGGTCCTCGTCGGCGGTGGCGGGCAGGAGCTCCGCGAGCACGGTGGCACCGAGCCGGCGGTCCACGGCGCGCAGCACCCCCGCGTCGAGGACGAGGATGGTGCCGTCCTCCAGGACCACGGGCCGCGCGGCCGACGGTCCGGTCAGGCGGGGGCCGCGTTCGATGACGCCGCCGGGCAGCAGGCGGACGACACGGCTGCCGGTCGGAAGGCTCCGGTCGGTCTCGACGACGCGGATGCCGGTGCCGATGACGTAATGGCCGTAGCTGCGCCAGGAGTCGACGAGGGCGGCGTCGCGGTCGTACTGCCGGGTGTCGAAGGCGTCGTACCCCTCCAGGCCGAGCAGGAAGCGGCCGCCGCCGAGGGCGGCGCCGCGCTTGCCGCGCAGTTCGGCGATCCGGGTRCCGTCCGCCAGGTCGAGGAGGAGGGCGGGGCCGAGGTGGCCCCAGGGGGTGTAGTCAAGGGAGTCCGTGGTGACCAGGACCCGGTCCCCGCTGACATGGGCGGCGTTGGGCAGGCCGGCGCAGCGGTGGGTCCAACGGGTGAGGCCCGAGCCGTCGACGCAGGTGACCCGGCCGACCGTGCCGTGGATGCGCAGGCCGTCGCGCGAGGCGAGCGGCCGGGCCTTCCCCGCGCGGTGGCGCTCGTACGGTGGGAGGCCGGTCGCCTGCCGGTACTCGACGACGCCGACGCGCCAGGGCGCGGAGGGTGCGAAGGGTGCGGAAGGCGGGGAGGGTGCGTCCTGCGCTCGGCCGCTCTGCTCGGGGTCCGCCATGCCCGCGATGGTAGTCGCCCCCGGCCGCCCTGGCCGCCCCCTCCGGACGGGCGGCCGCGTCCACCTTCCGGATCGTCACGTCCGGGCGGCGCCGGCCCGGGACCGCCGTCGCGATGTACGCCGTACGGCCCCACCGCGCGGGTGGGGCCGTACGGTCGGCGTCCGCACCGGGGCGGCCGTCGCTGGCGGGGCGGCCGTCAGAGCTTGCGCGTTCCGCGCCAGGTCCAGCCGGCCGCGAGGACGGTGTCGCGCAGGGGGTGCTTCATGTCCCGGGTGTCGAGGCGGAACGTCTCGACCTTCTGCCGGCGGCCGTCGGGCCCCTTCTCGAAGGTCCACTCCTTCTGCACGAGGCGGATGGGGCCGCGGCCGTGTTCGCGCTGCACGGTCCGTCCGGGCGGGTTCCCGGCCCGGGTCACCGCCCACTGCTCGTCCATGGCCCGTACCTCGCGCTCCTTGGGGAGCAGCCGCATCCAGATCTTGAAGGTCCGCTCCACCTGCCGCCGGGTCAGGCCGGAACCGGTGGGGGGCTCCATGACCCGCCACTCCGCCACGAGGTGCGCCCCTTCTCCGGGTGTCTCGCGCACGGCGAACGGCACGCCCGTGCCGGTCAACGCGAGCAGCGCTGCGCGCAGTTCCGTGGCCGGCGCCGCCGGGGCGCCGGCGTCCGGCCGCATGGTGCCCAGGTACCTGTCCCAGAGACGGCCCACGGTCAGGCCCCTTCGCCCGTGTCGGGGCGGACGCTGCGCACGAACGACCGGAAGTCGTCGACGACGGCGTCGTGCTGGGCCGCGGTGGCGGTCAGGGCGAGCCGGAGCACGGCGCGACGGCTGGGGTCCGCGGTGTCGACGAGGGCCAGGAACACCTGGGACTGGACCAGGTCGCGCCGGACGTCCCCGGCGACGGCGGAGAAGGTCAGCCGCTGGGTGAGGGCGGGGGAATCCGCGGACCCGGCCTGTCGGCGCTGGACCACCTGGACGGACTCGGCGACCTCGCGCAGCCGCTGCACCGAATCGTCGGCGAGGTCGACGAGGGTCGCGCCCTCGGGCGGGAAACCGCCGTCGATGGTGATGTTGGCGGCGAAGCCGGCGTCAGGCCGCGGGTGCACCGCGGCGAAGGCCACGCCGGGGTCGAACGCTTCCCGGTGGGCCGGGAGCCAGCCGTCGGGCAGGTGGAACTCGATCGGTACCGGCAGGGTGGTGGGCATCTCGGGCCCTCCTTCCAGGGGGGAGTACATCAGTCGAACCAGCCGGTGACGGTGTCCTTGACGTCGCCGGCGGTGTCACCCACGAAGTCGGCCACGTCTCCGGCGGCCTTGGTCACCTTGCCCGGGTCCACGGTGATTTCGAGGCCGACGGCGCCACCGAGGCCGGGGGCGATCCCGGCCTTGCCGCCGAGCTTCCAGGCGCCGGTCTCCTTGTCCTTGCGCAGGCCCCAGGAGGCTTCCGCGCCCGCGCCGGCCCAGCCCTCGCCGGTCACGCCGACGCCTATGCCGCCCGCTTCCACACCGGTGGCGCCGGATACCTTCGCTCCGGCGAAGGCCTTCGCGCCGACTCCGACGTCGGTCTTGGTCACCTTCGCGGTGGCCGAGGCCTCGGCGCCGGCGAATCCCTCGACGCGCCCGTAGCCGCCGACCTGTCCGTACTGGACGCGGCCCTCGACCAGTGACCTGATGCCCGCCGACGCCTCGACCTTTCCGGAGACGCCCTGGTCGGTGAAGCCCCAGTTGGCGCTGGCGCGGGCCCCAGCGTACATGTCGTCCACGCCGGAGAGCGTCCAGCGTCCGTCGGTCACGGAGCCCTTGGCCGTGGCGTGGAAGAGGTCGGCGTAGGCCTTGACCGAGCCCTCCTTGCCGTACTTGGTGCCGCTGATGGAGAAACCGGCGGCGGGCCCGGTGACCGTGGTGGGGTCGTGCTCGTCCGGCGGCGCGGTGTCCGCCGGCAGGGACTTCGGGGCCTTGGACAGGTCGCCCTCGGGGTGGGCGTTGAACCCGTTGAACGTTTCGTCGGCGCCCTTGCCGAAGCCGTCCCGGTTGCTGTCGACGACGGCGGCGCTCAGCGCCGCCCTGACGTGCTGGTCGAGCTCGGACACGGCCTGCACCCGGTCGTCGAGGTGCTTCTGCCACGTGCCGACGGCGTCGGAGATGGTCTTCTGGCCGTCGGGGTCGTGGTGGTAGGCGCTGCGTTCGGCGGGGGTGAGCCTGGCGTAGTYGAAGGCGACGCGTCCCTGTTCGGAGACGGTCATGCCGGCGGCCACCGCGTCGTCGCGGGCGCTCTCCAGCTTCTTCTTGAGGTCGGTGAAGCCCTCGTGGGCGTCGCGGAGCAGGCTGGCGATGGCCTTGGCCTGCGTCTGCGCGGCGGCGTACTCGTAGCGGGTCGCCGTGAAGCTGGAGTGGGCGGTCCCGGCGCTGACGCCGGACCAGTTCGGCCCCGTGGTGATCTTCTGGACGGATTCGCCGTAGCGGGTCTCGACCTTCTTCAGCTCGCCCGCCATCGAGTCCCACTTGCCGGCGGCCGTCGTGAGCAGGCCCAGGTCCGTGGTCATGACCTCGTAGTAGTTCAGCACCGCGGCTCCCCCTACAGGCCGTTGAGCTTGGAGTTCGAGGCCGCCGTGCGGAGCTGGTCGCCCACTCCCGTGTCGTTGCCGGTGATGAGACCGTTGGCGCCGCGCAGCGCGGTCTTCTCCCCCGCCAGCCGGCCCATGAGGGTCTTCACCTGCTGGTCCCACGTGTCGGCCACCGTCTTCAGGCCGACGGCGGTCTCCCAGCCGTCGAAGCCCTTGCCGGCGGCGCCGGTCGCGTCGTCGGCGTGCTCGGTGGCCTTCTTGGTGTTCGGCTGGAGCTCGGTCTCGATGGTGTTGGCGGCGGCCTTCTTCTCCGCGGGCGTCGAGGCGAAGTCCGGTGAGCCGCCCGGGGCGAACGGCCCCATCGGGCCCGGCGCCCCGTTGAGCCGCGTGCCCACCCGCCGGTCCGCGCCGCTCGCGTTCCCACCACTCCACAACTGGCCGGATTCGTCTGGCATATCGATTCTCCCCGTTGGCAGGCCACTGATCCTATGCATGACAACCGGACAGGAACCAAGCCCCCCTCTGCTCTACGGAAAACCCTCGCCGGATCCTTACGAAGCCGGTCCGGACCGGCCGTCGGTGCGGGTGGTCGGCGCCTCCGGGGGAAGGGGGTGCCGACTGGTTCCGGGCGGATTCCCCTGGGTACCGGACCGGTCGGCATGGCCGGTATCCGCCGCACCCGCGTCGAGGAACGCCGCCACGGTCGCCACGAAGCGGCCGGGGTCGTCGATCCACGGGTAATGGCCCGCTCCGGGCTGGACGACGAGCGTGGCGTCGGGGAAGAGCTCCGCGAATCCGGCGACCATCGCGGGCGGGCTGTTCAGGTCGAACTCCCCGGCGAGCAGCAGGACCGGGGCCGTGAAGGTGCCGAGCGCCGCCCTGGTGGCCTCGGGGTCGAACGCGCCGTCGGCGGCGAAGTGGGCGACCGCGTCCGGGTTGCGCGGCTGCCCGGCCTCGTGGTGCTCGCGCGCCGCGGCGTCCCACCGGCCACAGAAGAAGGGCGCGAGGGCCGCCCGGTCGGCCGCTCCGCCGGCGCCCCTGGAGACCGCCTCCAGCGCGGCGAAGGCCCCGGGGAACCACGGCTCGTCCTTCCGCAGCAGTGCGAGCTCGCGCCGCTCCGCACCGCTGACGTCGATGCCGACGGCTCGGGCGCCGGGGCCGATGAGGGCGAGCCTGCCGGTCCGCTCCGGGTACCGGGCCACGTAGCGCGCCGCGAGGTTCGCCCCGCCGGAGTGGGCCAGCAGATCGGTCCGGGCGAGCCCGAGGTGGGCGCGCAGGGCCTCCACGTCGTCGACCAGCCGGTCGCACCGGTAGGAGGCGGTGTCTTCGGGGACCGCGGACCGGCCGGTGCCGCGCAGGTCCGGCAGGATCAGCCGACGGTGCCGGGCCAGACCGCCGAGGTCGCCGAGGTAGCGGGAGTCCGCGGGGCCGCCGGGGAGGCAGAGCAGGGGGTCGCCGTCTCCGACCGTGCGGTAGGCGAGCAGGGTTGCGTCAGGTGCGGGGTAAGTGGGCATGACGTGGATCCTGCCATCCACAACCGGGTTGTACAACCCAGTTGTACAACCGAGGTGTAAAACCCGGTTATGGCCACGGTCTCCCCCGGTGTATAACCGAGCCATGACAGGCACACCGGGCGCGACGGACCACTGCGGGGCACTGAGCGAGGAACAGGCGGGGCGGATCCTCGCCGACATGAACGAGGTCATCCGGGCGGGCGAGGAGATGCGCAGGCTCCGCTCCGAGATGATCAAGGTGCTGGTGGGGCTGGGCTGGACGCAGGAACGGATCGCCCGGCTCACGGACATGAGCCAGCCGGCCGTTTCCAAGCAGGTGGTGAAGTACAGGGCGGAGGACCCCACGCCGACCCCGATGGAACTCTCCCTCCGCCAGCACGACGCACCCTGGCTCGAAGGACGCCTGTGGGGCCTGGCCGAGGAGATCTCCGAGACCCTCGGCTCCGCCGCCCGCTGCACCCGTCACGTCGACGCGTTCGCCCGCGGCCGCAAGCGCTTCACCCCGCGCACGGTGGACGAGCTGCGGCGGCTGGTCGAGGAGGACCTGCGGCTGCGCCGGACCGAGCTGCCCGACGGCTGCCGGGAGGCGTACGACGAGATCAGCCGCGGCCTCGACGTCCCTGCCGGGCCCCCCGCGGCCGCCCCGGGGCCGGCCTCCGTACGGCGTGCGCTGGCGCACCGCATCCAGCGCGACCGGCTCGGGGGTACGGCCTGACCCGGGCGGTCACTCCCCGCGCAGGGCGCTCCGCAGACCGGACTGGCTGATGAGGATGCCCCCGTCCACGGGGAGGGTCACACCGGTGATCCAGGCGGCGTCGCGGGACGCCAGGAAGGCCACGGCCGCCGCGATGTCGTCGGGCAGGCCGACCCTGCCCAGCGGGTAGTGCCCGGCGGCGGCCTCCAGCCCGGCCTCGCGCCCCGCCCAGCCGTCGGTGTGGACCGTACCGGGGGCGACCAGGTTCACGCGGACCCCCCGGGGCGCCGCGTGGCCGGCGAGCGTACGGGTCAGTCCGGCGAGGCCCGCCTTGGCCGCGCTGTAGGCGTGGTTGCCGAAGTCCTGCTCGCCGTTGACCGAGCCGACGCTGACGATCGCGCCCCGGCGGCCGGGGGCCGCCGCGAGGTGCGGGAGGGCGGCGCGGGCGCAGCGGTAGGCGCCGGTGAGGGTGATGTCGAGGTCCCGTGCCCACGTCTCGTCGGTCCCGTCCTCGAAGAGGGGGGTGTCCGGGTGGCAGGAGTGGGCGTTGTTGACCAGCACGTCGAGCGTGCCGAAGTGGCGGACCGCGTGGGCGACGGCCGCCTCGACCGCGGTGCGGTCGGCCACGTCGCAGCCCATCGACTCGGCGGCGCCCCCGCACTCCCGGATGCCGGCCGCCGCCTTTTCGGCCCGTTCCCCGTCCAGGTCGGTGACCAGCACCCGCGCACCCTCGCCGGCCAGCCGTCGGGCGACGGCCGCACCGATGCCGCGCCCCGCACCCGTGACCAGGACGCCGTACCCCTCGAAACGTCGCATGCCCGCCTCCCTACCCCTCGACGACACGGCCCGAACCGGGAGTCAGCGCCCGGCGGGCGGGAGCGCCGGGGGGCCGTTGTGGCACGCGGACCCGACGGCGGGTCGGCGGGATGGCGACCGTGTCGGCCCTGACCGTCCGGCGAGGCCGCACACCGGGCGCGCACGCCGTCCGCGGCGGGCGTGGCAGGGGAAGCGGACGGGAGGTGACCTCTTCTGCGGGCACCATGAGTCGCATGCCGAAGACCTCAGCCCGACTGCTGTCGCTGCTCTCCCTCCTCCAGGCGCGCCGGGACTGGCCGGGGGCGCTGCTGGCCGAGCGACTGGACGTCAGCGCGCGCACCGTGCGCCGTGACGTGGACCGGCTGCGCGAGCTCGGTTACCCCATCGTGGCCTTCAAGGGGCCCGACGGCGGGTACCGGCTCGACGCCGGTACGGAACTGCCCCCGCTGCTGTTCGACGACGAGCAGGCCGTCGCACTCGCCGTCGCCCTCCGGATCGCCGCGACCACGGGTGCCGGCATCGAGGACGCCGCGGCGCGGGCGCTGAACACCGTACGGCAGGCGATGCCGGCGCGGCTGCGTCACCGCATCGACACCCTCCCGGTCAGCGCCGTGGAGGCGCCCGCGCTCCGGTGGCGGGTGCCGGTCGACAGCGGGGTCCTCGTGGCGCTGGGCGCCGCCGTGCACGCCCGCGAAGCACTGCGCTTCGACTACGCGCCCGCGTACGCGCCGACCGCGCCCGACGGCGGCGCGGCGGGCGCGACGCGCCGGGTGGAGCCCCATCACCTCGTCACCTGGGCGGGGCGCTGGTACCTCGTGGCCTGGGACCTCGACCGCGCGGACTGGCGTACCTTCCGCGCCGACAGGATCACGCCGCGCACCCCCACGGGGCCGCGCTTCACACCGCGCGACGTACCCGGGGGCGACGTGGCGGCCTTCGTGGCCGACCGGTTCCGCGGCGCCGACGGCTCCGGCGCCTGGCCCTGCCGCGGCGAGGTGATCGTCGGCCTCCCGGCAGCGGCCGTCGCCCGTCACGCCGGAGACGCCGTCGTCGAGGAACTCGGCCCGGACCGCTGCCGGCTCGTCCTGGGCTCCTGGTCGTGGCCGGCCCTGGCCGCCGCCGTCGGCAGGTTCGACGCCGACTTCGAGGTCGTCGGGCCGCCCGAGCTCGTGTCGGCCTGCGCCCGTCTGGCCGGCCGCTACGCCGACGCCGCGGCGGCGACCGCGGCCACGAGCACCGCACGACAAGGGCCGCCCACTGCTGCGAGCGGCCCTCGACCCGTGACGGGTGACGGGTGACGGGTGACGGCTTACGGAGCCATCTCGTACGTCCCCGACAGGGCCTCGACGCGCTCCCACACCCGGGCCGAGCGGGCCTCGTCGACGACCGGGCGCCGCACCGCACCGAGTGCCCAGCCCTGCTGCTGCTCGGTGGCGGAGTCCTTGCCGTGCAGTTCCACCGCGTGCGCGGAGAAGTCGCGCACCAGGACCGCGAACAGCTCGTCCAGCACGTCCTCGTCGAGACCGGTCAGGCGGGCCTGCTCCAGGATGAGCTGGCCGTGGACCACGAGCGCGAACAGCTGGCCGACGGCGAGCAGGAGGTCGAGGTCGCGGCTCTGCTCCTCGTCCGGGGCGGCGGTGGCGACGAACTCGCACAGGGCGTCGGCCTGCTCGCGGAAGCGGGCGACGTTCGGCACGGCGGCGTACGCGTCGTAGGCGGTGCGCCAGTCGTGGAAGCGCACGGACCCCAGGCCTCGGGCGGGGCCCTGCCGGAAGAGGAAGGCGTCGTCGGCCGCGTCGTGGCGGGTCGGTACGGGGGCGTACTCGACCGGCTCCAGGAGGTGGTTGCGCATGAACTTGAGGATCAGCGCGAGGTTGACGTGGACGGTGCCTTCGAGCTTGGGCAGCCCGCGGATCTCGACGGCCGCCTGGGCGAAGTAGGTGTCCTTCTCGAAGCCCTTGGCGGCGATGACGTCCCACATGAGGTCGATGACCTTCTCGCCCTCCGTGGTCACCTTCATCTTCGTCATCGGGTTGAAGAGCAGGTAACGACGGTCCTCGGGGCCGGCCGAGCGGAAGTAGTCGACGGCCCGGTCGCTGAAGAGCTTCATGCCGACGAGGCGGACGTAGGCGTCGGCCAGCTCCCGGCGCACGTGCGGGAACGCGGTGACCGGGCGGCCGTAGAGGACGCGGTTGTGCGCGTGGGTGACGGCCTCGTACATGGCGTGCTCGCAGATGCCGATGGACGCGGTGCAGAGGTTGAACTTGCCGACGTTGACGGTGTTCAGGGCCGCGTCGAAGGCGGCACGTCCGGTGTGCAGGACGTCGGCGGCGGCCACGGGGTAGCCGTCGAGGCGGAACTCGCTCACGTACTTGGAGGAGTCCACGACGTTCTTCACCAGGTGGTACGCCGGGTGGCGGCTGTCGGCGGCGAAGAAGACGTACCCGTCCGGACCTTCGACGTCGGTGCGACGGCCGAAGACGGAGACGAGTCCGGCGGCGTTCCCGTTGCCGATGTAGTACTTGGAGCCGGTGGCGCGGAAACCGCCGTCGCCGTCGGGCTCCAGCAGCATGTCCGTGGAGTAGATGTCGGCGCCGTGGGTCTTCTCGGACAGGCCGAAGGCGAACACCTCCCCCTGGGAGAGGAGTTCTGCCGCGCGGGTGCGGGCGGCGGCGTTGTCGCTCTGCCAGACCGGGCCGAGGCCGAGGATGGTGACCTGCCAGGCGTACCAGTAGTCGAGACCGTAGAAGCCGAAGACCTCGTTGAGGGCGGCGATCCGGGCGGTGTCCCAGCGCTGGCCCTCCTGCCCGGCCTCGGAGGCCGGGGTGAGGAAGGTGGCGAACAGGTTCTCCTTGGCGGCGAACGCGAGGAAGTCCCCGAGCCAGGCGCGGGTGCGGTAGTCCTCGATCAGCCGGCGCTTGCCGCGGGCCTCGAACCAGTCGACGGTGGCACGCAGCAGCCGGCGCGTCTCGGGGTCGAAGTGCGCCGGGTCGTACGTGTGCGGGTTGAACAGCAGGGCGTCGGCCATGGAGGTTCGCCTTCCTGAGGTTGCGGGACGAGGGGTGCGGAACGAGCGGTGCGCGACGTTCGGTGCGGAACGGGCCGTGCGGAACGCGCGGTACGGAGCAGTGGGTCGGGGCGTGCGGTGCGGTTCAGACGGGCGGGAGCGCGCCGTCGAGCCGGTGCAGGGTGGCGAGGACGTCGTCGAGCCAGGCGATGGTCATCCGTTCGTACGCGATGCCTCCGCGCAGCACGACGTGCTGGAGCTCCCGGCCCTGGTCGAGCGGTGCCGGCGCGTCGGGCCCGGTGAAGTCGCGCCGCTCTCCCGCGAGGTAGTGCGCGAGCCGGCCGCTGTGCACGGCGTGGTGCCGCTCGACCTCGCGGATCAGCGCGGCCGGGTCGTCGAAGGCCGCGCCGCGGATCTTCACGGCGAGGTCGTGGCGCATGCTTTCGGGTTCGATCGGTTCGTGGAGCCAACGGGAGAGGGCGGCGCTGCCGGGCGCGGCGACGGAGTACTCCTTCTTGTCCGGCCGGCCCTGTTGGGCCACCTCGCGGACGGCGAGCAGGCCGTCGCCCTCCATCCGCTTGAGCACGCGGTAGATCTGCTGGTGGGTGGCCGTCCAGAAGTAGCCGATGGAACGTTCGAACCGCCGGGCCAGCTCATAGCCGGAACCCGGCTTCTCCAGCAGGGAGACGAGTATCGCGTGTTCGAGCGCCATGCCCCGATCTTTCTATGCAACTCGTTGCATAGACAAGCGCAGGCGCCCCGGTGAGACGCGGCTCACCCGCGCGCGGCCGTAACCCGGACCGGGGGGAATCGTTTCTCTCTACGTCGCAGATACACACCCGCGTCCTCCGCGGCATCAGCGGCACGAGGGTCCGGGGACCTCCATCACTCCCCGGGCCCTCGCTCTCCGGCCGGCGTGGCCGGGTGCCTGGTTGGGCCCGCCCGGTCACCGCCCCAGCGGCCTCCGCCGCGCCGGCCCCGCCAACGCCACCCCGCGCCCGGCGCCGGCCCCGCTTAAGGTGGGCGCGGACGGTCGGCGGCCCGTACCGGGCGGGCGCAGGAGGAGGGTGCGGACATCGTGGTGACCCACGGGAACGGCACGCACGGGCGGGAGCTCTTCGACGTCCCGCAGGAGGTGTCGTACTTCAACACCGCCAGCATCGCCCCCACCCTGAAGGCGTCCCTGGAAGCGGGCCGGGCCGCTCTGGCGTGGCGCGCCAGGCCCTGGGAAATCCGGACGGACGACTGGTTCGACGGCGCCGAGCGCCGCCGGACCCTGTTCGCCTCCCTCATCGGCGCCGCCCCCGGGGACATCGCCCTCATCCCTGCCACCAGCTACGGATGCGCCACCGCGGCCGCCAACGTGGCCGTGGAGCCCGGCCGGCAGGTGGTCGTTCTGGACGGCGAGTACCCGTCGGGCATCTACACCTGGCGCCGCTGCGCGGCCGAGCGCGGGGCGGAACTGCGCACCGTGTCCCGCGGGCCGGGGCAGGGATGGACCGAGGCCGTACTGGAAGCGATCGGGGAGCGGACCGCCGTGGTGTCGGTACCGCAGGTCCACTGGACGGACGGCGCCTCGCTCGACCTGGTGGCGGTCTCCCGCGCGGCCCGCGCGGCCGGGGCTGCACTCGTGGTCGACGCCAGCCAGTCCGCCGGCGCCGTGCCCCTCGACGTACGTGAGGTCCGCCCCGACTTCCTCTTCGCGGTGGGTTACAAGTGGCTGCTCGGGCCGTTCGGACTGGGCTACCTCTACGTGGACGCCGCCCACCACGGCGGCCGGCCGCTGGAGGAGAACTGGATCGTGCGCCGGGACGCGCGCGACTTCAGCCGGCTCGTCGACTACCGCGACGACTACCAGGACGGCGCCCGCCGCTTCGACGTGGGACAGCGCACCGAGTTCGAGCTCGCGCCCATGGCCGTGGCCGCGCTGGAGCAGATGAACGAATGGACGCCGTCCGGGGTCGCCCGGGTCCTCGCCCGGCACACCGCCCGCATCGGCGAGGCCGCCCTGGCCGCGGGCTGGACGGTACCCGAGCCGCGCGGCCCCCACATGCTCGGCGTCCACCTGCCCGCGGGCGTACGGCCGCGCCTCATGGAGTACCTGGAGGCGCGGGGCATCCACACCGCCGCACGCGGTGACGCCCTGCGGATCAGTCCGCACATGCACACCACCGACGAGGACGTCGACCGGCTCACCGCAGCGTTCCGCCACCACCACTGATCCCGGAAAACACAGAACCCCGGCCTCCCTGAGGAGGCCGGGGCCTTGCTTGATCGAGCGCTGGGCAGGCCTTGCACCTGCATCCCCCCACGGGAAGTGGGGTGTCTTTCCTTGGACCACCAACGCCTGTCCCACCACCGCGTTCCGCAGCGGCGAGCTCTAGATCAACTGTACCGCACCGATCCGGACCCGGCGGACGCCCGGTCAGTCGACGTCGAGGTGGTACGCACCGGCTCGGGCGTCGGCGAAAAGGGTGAACTGCACCTGCTCACCGCTCGGGTCGTCGCCGGTGTCCACCTCGACCGGTTCGGCGTCAACCAGGACGTACTCTCCGTACCCTTCGAAGTCTCCCGGTCCGTCGGCCACACCGATGTGGATGGGCGTCTCGTCGGGCAGGTCTGCGAGTGCCGCGCGCAGCCGCGCTGCGGTCCACACCTGTGGGGCGTGGTCGAACATGTCAGCCATGCCACAAGGTTAGGCCCGTTGCCCGTACGTGCCTCCGCGCCGCGCCGCGCACACGCGGTGGCGGCGGCATACGGGTGGAACGACGGCGGGAGGGCGGCGCGACATCGGCTTTCTCCGGAACGCAAGAGTGCGGCGGATCTTCACGGAAGGGCAGTTGCGCCCGCGTGTTGGCGGGTAGCATCCGGCAGCAACACCGTGAGGTATGAGGAGAGTGAGCCGCAATGGCGAACGAGTCGGACACCACACCCATCCACAACGTGTACGCGCAGCGGTTCGCCGCCGATCTGGAGACCAACCGCAAGGAGCAGGAGTACGTCTCCGTCCAGATCGCGGAACTCGACGTGCGCCTGGCGCAGTTGAAGGCCGACGAGAACTGGCTCCTCGGCATCCAGGGCACCCTGCCCTCCGAAGCGGAGAAGGAGCAGGCGGCCCCCGCCGCCGACGCCCAGGACGCACCGGCGACGTCCGTCGCGCCCGCCACGCCGACGGGGTCCACGGCGGGCCCGGCCTCCGGCGGTGTGCCCAAGCCCCGGCAGGCGAGGAAGGCCACGGGGACGACCGCGCGCGCCAGGACGGCCACACCGGCCAAGAAGGCCTCCGCCGCCGCGCCGGCCGAGGCGAAGGCCAAGGCCAAGACCGACACGAAGGCCGACACGAAGGCCGACACGAAGGCCGCGACGAAGGCGAAGGCCACCGCCCGCAAGTCGGCCGCCCCGAAGCCCGCGGCGGCCCCGAAGGCCTCCGAGCCGAAGGCCCGCAAGACCACGGAACCGCCGCTGCGCGAGCTGGTCCTGAGCCTCCTGGCCGGAGCGGCGGAGCCCCGCCTGGTCAGCGAGGTCGCCTCCGCGCTGGCCGAGGCCCACCCCGGCCGGCCGACCTCCACCCAGGTGGTGCGCAACGCCCTCGAAGCGCTCGCCAAGAAGGGCTCCATCGAGAAGGAGCACAAGCAGGGCTCGGTGATGTACACCGCACCCCGGCCCGCCGCTCCCGAACCGGCGGCCCCCGCCGCGGAGACCGTCGCGGAGACCGTCGCGGAGCCCGTCGCGGCTCCGGAGCCGGAGGCCGTGGCCGCCGAGGCCTGACCTCCACTCCGGGCACCGCACACGGCCGGGGGTTCACGCACGCACCGTGGATCCCGGCCGGTGTGGTGACCGGCGCGACGCCAGGCGGTCCCGCGCCCTCCCCGGGACGGGAAAGGCCCCGCCCTCCGTGAGGAGGACGGGGCCTTGATCGAGCGCTGGGCAGGCCTTGCACCTGCATCCCCCCACGGGAAGTGGGGTGTCTTTCCTTGGACCACCAACGCGAGTCCCACCGCCGCTTCCGCGGCCGCAAGAACAAGATCAATGTAGCACACCGTCACCCCGGGCCCAAAGAGGAGCGCCGGGCGGCGTCGTGCCTACAATGGCGGAATGATCTTCATTGTGGTGAAATTCGCCGTCAAGCCCGAATACGTCGACCAGTGGCCCGAGAAGGTCGCGGAGTTCACCCGCGCCACCCGGGCCGAGCCGGGCAACCTGTGGTTCGAGTGGTCACGCAGCCTGGAGGAGCCGGACACCTACGTACTGGTCGAGGCCTTCCAGGACGACGCGGCGGAGGCGCACGTGACCTCCGATCACTTCCGTGCCGCCCTGGAGGCGATGCGTCCGCTGGTCGCCCGTACGCCCGACATCGTCAGCACCACCATCGAGGGCGCCACCGGCTGGAGCCGGATGGGCGAGCTCCAGGTCGACTGACCGTCAGCTCCCGCTCCCTGCCCGCGCCCCGTCGGCCCGTACGTCGGCGTCGGCGCGGGCCCGGGCCACGTAGGGCCGGGAGGCCAGGGTGACGGTGGCGGAGAGCAGGGCGACGACGGCGATCGTGGCGCCGGGTGCGAGGTACTGGGCGGCGCCACCGGCGATCGCGGCGCCGAGGCCCTGACAGGTCATCCGGCCGGCGGACTCGACGCCCTGGACCTGTCCGCGGACCGCCTCGGGGGTCAGTTCGAGGAGTGCCTCCTGGAGGGGCAGGGTGGCGGCGAACCCCACTGCGGCCACGAACACGGCCGCCGTGACGACCACGAGGGGCGGGGAGAAGGCGAACAGCAGGTACGGGACCGCGAGCAGCAGCCGCAGTGCGAAGGCGTGGCGCCGGCGCCGCTCGGCCGTGAGCAGGCGCCCGACGGCCAGGTCCCCGAGGAGCATGCCGGCCGACCCGGCGGCCAGGAGGGTACCGGCGTCCCGGGGCGCGTAGGAGATGAACAGCGCCTCGCAGCCGACGATCAGCCCGTTGGGCACCCACAGGTTCAGCAGCAGCGCCCGTCGGCCCGGGTGGGAGAAGAGCGCGGTGTTCGTCGTCCAGGTCTGACGCAGTCCGGGGCGGTGGGTCAGCCGGATGGAGCGTTCCCGGACGGTCGTCGCGACCACCACCAGGGACAGTGCGGCCAGGGCCGCGGCGACGCCGACGAGCCCACGCGGGCTGATGTACCGGAGCAACAGCGCTCCGACGGCGTAGCCGAGGATCGCCGTGCCGCCCGAGGTGATGTTGATCAGGGAGCGTGCCAGTACGTACGCGGAAGCCGGCACGACCTCGGCGAGCAGCCCCATGCGGGTACCGGTCCCCAGGGACTGGAAGAACCCGAGCAGCAGGAGCAGGGCGAACCTGACGGTCAGCGGGAGCCCCGGAACCGCCTGCGCGGCCACTCCGGCCAGCGTGAGGCACTGGAGTGCTACGAGGGTGCGGCGGGGGCGGCGGCCGTCCGCGACCGACATCAGGGTCACCGCTCCGAGCACCGTGGCGAAGGTCGCGCCGTACATGGTGACGGCGGTGAGGAAGGGCGAACCGGTCTGCCGGTCGACCAGCGTGCCGAGGGCGAAGCCCGACAGGGTGGCGGCGGCGGCCGTCAGGGTGAATCCGGCGTAGAGACCGGCGAATTCGCGGGACCGGAGCAGGGCCCGGTATCCGGTGGGGGSGGGGGCGGGTGCGGGGCCGCCGTCGGCGGAGAAGGAGGCGGCGGACGCGGACGCAGAGGCAGAGGCAGAGGCAGAGTTTGAGTGGTCAGAAGGCATGAAAAAAGCCTCCGAGCGTGCGCATTGGGTGCGCCGCCGAAGGCCAACTCCTGGATTATAGCAGGCCCCTGGGCCCGGACCGGCACCCCGGACCGGATCGGCGCCCGGGCCGGGCCGCCCCCTCCGCGAGGTCGGCCCGGCCCGGGTGCCGGTCCGGTGGGACTAGGGTCCGAACGGGCCCGGCGGGGGGCCGCCGGCCGGGAGCGAGGCCTCCCTGAGCGCCGCGATCGCGTAGAGGGTGCCGTCGGTACGGCCCGCGAGCAGGCCCCGTGGCGTGTGGACGCTCCACAGGTCCTCGGAGCCGGGTTCGGCCCTGCCGACGGGGAACGGGCGGGTGATGTCGGTGACGTCCCACATGACGACGGCGCCGCCGGAGCGGGCCGCGCTGTAGACGCGGCCCATGCACTTGAAGACCCACGGATTCGAAGTGATCTCGCCGAGTCCCAGGGCGTGCACGCCCTGATCGGGCTTGGCGCCGGGAACCAGACCCAGCATTACGCCTCCATTACACAGTGTGTCTGCCTGGAATCCCATGGTAGTCACAATGCGCGGGCGTGAACCTCCCGTCAGCCGCCGCCCCCTCGCCAGATGTTGTCGAAGGCCGCCTCCTCGATGGCCCTCCGCTGCCGTACGGCGCCCAGTTCGACCACCGCGTCGTTGACGGCGGCCAGCACCGTGGCCACCGAGTCGTCGGCGACGTCCGGGACGTCCGGCGCGTCCGCGTGCCGGTGGCCCGGGACTCCCACGGCCTCCGCGAGCAGGACGAGGACGGGGTCCTCCGAGGCCCAGCGGTCCGCGGCCCGGCGGCGGGCGGGCGAATCGGCGGGCACCAGCGGGCCGGCCCGGAAGGACATGCCGCGACGCTGTTCCCGGGCGAGCAGCCCGTCCGCCTCCAGCGCGGACCGGTAGGCACCGGACAGCTCGCGGCCCCTGCGCCACAGCCAGTCGGCCACCGATTCGTAGGGCACCTCCCGGACGAGAGCGGCGGCCGCCTCCGCCAGCAGGCGGTCGTCCGGGGCCGCTCCCCCGCCCGGCACGATGCGGTCGCCGTCGAGGGCGGCGACCCCTGCGGCGAGGAGGTCGACCAGCTCGGCGCCCGCGAGCGCGAGCGACAGGTCGCCCTGTCCGGCGGGCGGTCCGGACGCCCTGTCCATGGTGACGATCAGCAAGTCCCGTGGTGTGGTCATGAAGTGCTCCACGTCCTCTCCTGGACCCGGGCGGGACGGGCCGCGCCGTCGCCCCGTCGGGTGCGTCCACGGGCCCTCGTCCGGGCCCGCGCGTGCCCGAGCTTACGGAGCGCGGGCGGCCACGGCATGCGTCCGGGGCGGCGCGGCACTCCCTGACGGGGCTGTCGGGGGCATAGTGCATGATCAGGGGCCTGTCCACGTTCCCCGGGGGGATTCCATGAGACGTTCCGTACCCACGGCCCTGGCCGTTCTGCTGACCCTCGGCGCCACGGCCGGGTGTGGCGCGAACGCCGCGCGGCCGGCCGCCGGCCCGGCCGTGTCCGCGGCGCCGTCGCCGGCGGGCAGCCCGTCCGCAGCCCCGGTCAAGGCCCCGCCGCTCACCGCGGACGAGGCGCGCCAGGTCGTCAAGGACATCGGCGCGAAGGTCGAGGCGGACGGCTTCGACGCCGAGTACTGGAAGGGGATCACCGAGGGCCCGCTGCTGGAGCAGCAGCTCGCCGTCGTGGAGACCTCCCGCAAGTACGGGACCGACCGGCAGCCCGGGCCCACCAACACCCCGGAGACCGACCCGGCGGTGCACACGTGGACCACCGGCCGGGACGACGGGAGCGACCGCTGGATCCTCGGCACCCAGGAGCTCTCCGGCCACACCGTGGGTGCCGCCGAGAACGAGACGGTGCTGCGCTGGTCCCTGTTCCACCAGCAGCGGACGGGCTCCCCCTGGCACGAGAGCTTCCTCGCGCGCGCCGATGACGCGAAGGACCTGCCGCAGATCGCCGTCGGCCCCGACGGCCGGGCCGCCACCGGCGGGGACCCCACGGGGCTCGCCGCGAACCCGTCGGACGTCTGCGGGCGCTACGGCGACTACCTGCACACCGACGCGGGCGCGGGCGGCGTGAAGTGGAGCAAGGAGGTCGTCTCCCTGCGCGAGTCCTTCGCCGACGGTCTCAAGGCCGAGCGCAAGCGCCTCGGCAACCCGGCCGGGCTCGAAGCCGGGGCCGAGACCGTCCGTGCCCCGCACGGCCCGGTCTGGCGGACCACCGACGGCGGTGCGCTCGTCGCCTGCACGACCGTCAGCAAGCTGTCCACGGAGATGGGCCCGGGACGTTCGACGACGTTCAGCAGCAGCGGCTGGGCCGGCACGACGGGCATCCCCTGGGCCTCGTACACCCAGCGCATCATGGGGCTCACCGTACTGAAGGTCCCGGCGGGCGGATCCGGTGAGGTGTCCATCGCGGCGCAGTCGCACCTGCCGTACTCCTTCGAGGGCACCAGGTACACCGGCTGACGGCGCGGCCGTCACCCCCGGGCCGCCCCCTGGCTCCCCGGGGCGGCCGCGGGCCGTCGCGCGCAGTGGCGGGCGACGGTGTCGGCGAAGGTGCGGGCCAGGGGGGAGAGGGCGTCCCAGCGGCGGACGGCCCAGCCGGCGCCCAGGGGCGGGAAGGCGGGGAGCGGGACCAGGCGCAGGCCCGCGTGACCGCGGCCGAGCCAGCCGGGGAGGGCGGGCACCAGGGCGCAGCCCAGTCCCAGCTCCGCCAGCAGGATCGCGGTGTCCCAGTCGGCGACGCTGGTGTCGAAGACGGCGTGGATGCCCGATTCCCTGAGCCAGTGGTCGAGGTGGGAGCGGGAGGTCGAGTTCTCGGGCAGTCCGACGATGCGGATGCCCTCCAGGTCGGCGGGGGCGATGGACGGGTTCGTGGCCAGGGGGTGTTCGGCGCTGACGGCCAGGACCCAGGGCAGTTCGACGACGGGGCGCTGTTCGATGCCGCGCACCGGCTCGCCCATCGTGATCCAGGCGAGGTCGACCCGGCCCGCGGCCACCGCACCGCAGCAGCCCCGGCTGGAGTTCTCCGTCTCGAACTCCAGGCTGACCTGCGGGAACCGGCGCCGGAAGTCGACGACGGCGGCGGACATGAAGTGACGGACCGTCGTGGCACCGGTGGTGATCCGCACGGATCCGCCGTCTCCGCGTACGAGGTCGTCGATGTCGCGCAGGGCGCGGTCGATGCTGCCGAGGCCTTCGTCGACCGCCATCCACAGGAGGTGTCCGGCCTGGGTGGGGACCACGCCGCGGGAGTGGCGCTCCAGGAGGCTGAGGCCGAGCTCGCGTTCGAGTCGTTTCACGTGCTGACTGACGGCCGATTGGGTGCAGTCCATGTCGCGGGCCACGGCGCTGAGCGAACCCGCCTTGCACACCGCGGAGAAGAAACGGAGATCGTCAAGAGTCACGCCCCCAAGCTATCCCTTGGGTGACTGGAACCAAACCCTAGGATTGACTTGGATATTGGCCCTTGCCATGATCTTTCCCGGGCCCAGGGCGGCAACCCGGCAGGGGCCTGAGCATCGGTCCGGACCACCGCTCAGGACACTGCCGGGTGCCGACCCGACCTCCCCCGACCCGGGAAGGAACGATCCAGATGCCACGATCGGCCGACCGCGCATCCGCCGCCTTACGCCTCCTGGAGGAACTCGGCGCCTCCACCGCCGACCATCCCGGCGGCACCCTCGGCGCACACCTGCGACGGGTACGGGAGCAGCTCGAACGCTGGGACGCCCGCCCCGCCCTCCAGCTCGCCGGACTGTGCCACGCCTTCTACGGAACCGACGGCTTCGCCACCGCGCCCCTGCCGCTCGGGCAGCGCTCCCGGCTGGCGGAGGTGATCGGCGCCGAAGCCGAATCGATCGTCTACTTCTACGCGAGCTGCGACCGCGACGCGTCCTACCCCACCCTGGCCGACGCCGGCTCGCCCTTCCGCGACCGGTTCACCGGCGCCCGGTTCGTCCCCACCCCGCGCCGGCGCAGGGACTTCGTGGAACTGACCGCCGCCAACGAGGTGGACATCGCGCGCGTCGACGGCGACTTCCGCGCGAGGTGGGGAGCCGACCTCCTGTCCATGTTCACCCGACTGCGGCCACTGCTGAGCCCGCCTGCCTGGCAGGACTGCGTGACCGTGCTGGCCCCTCCCCCGTAGTTACGTAAACTTCCCTCACTCATGTACTTTGAGGGAAGTTAAGGGTCCTCGACGCGTATGGACGCGGGGCGGGGAGCGGTGTGGCGACGGGGTGGACGGTGTGGCGCGGCAGCAGCTCTACTACTCGGTGGAACAGGTGGCGGACCTGCTGGGGCTGCACGTACGGACCGTCCGGGGGTACGTCCGGGACGGCCGGCTGAAGGCGGCCCTCGTCGGCCGGCAGTACCGGGTCACCCACGAGGACCTGGAGGCCTTCACCGGCCTTCCCGCCCCCTCGCCCGCCCGCCCCGCGCGGCACACCGAGGTGTCGGGCATCGTCCAGATCGACGCGATCGCCCCCGGTTCCGTCGACCGCCTGACCAATCTGCTGATGGCCGCCGTCGCGGGCCGCCACGGCGACGACCGGCTGCGCGTGGAGAGCGTCCACGACAGGGAACGCGCCACCCTCAAGATCATCGTCTTGGGCGGCCTGGACACCACGGCCGAACTCCTGCGGCTCATCGACTCGGTGATCGAGGACCTGGAATGATCCGGCGTCCGCCGGACCGCACCACGACGAAAGGGACGCCTCCCATGGCTGACACGATCGAGGAACTCGCCGGCACCTCCGTCCTCTTCCGCTCGGGCGACGGGACTCCCGTCCGCGACGAACGCGATGCGACCGACCTGATCGGCGAGGGGATGTACCGGGGCGCGGAGTGGGTCGTACTGCCGGCCGAGTGCCTGCCGGAGGACTTCTTCCGGCTGCGCACCCGCCTGGCGGGCACCGTCGTCCAGAAGTTCGCGAACTACCGGATGGGACTGGCGGTCATCGGTGACATCGCGCACCACATCGACGCCAGCGACTCCCTGCGGGACTTCGTCCGGGAGAGCAACCGCGGCACCCAGCTGTGGTTCCTGTCCGACACGGAGGCCTTCCGCACCCGGCTGGCCGGCCTGCGGGCCTGAGGGGCGAGGGGGCCCGCGGCGGCCTGAGGGGGCCCGAAGGCGGGTGGCCCGCCCCGGGGAACGGAGGACCCGAGGTGGTGGGTGCACCCACCACCTCAACGAGCGACCGAAGAATCGGTTCCGCACGGCCCTCCGAAGCGGGCGGCCGTCAGCCGAGCGCCGCCGCCAGGAGCGCCGCCGTCTTGGCCACGAGCGGGTGGTCGGCCGCGGCGTCCGGCCGGTCGTGGGTCGTCAGGACGGTCATCACCACGGGCGGGCGGTTCGGGGGCCAGGCGACGCCGGCGTCGTTGTTCGTGCCGTACGCGCCGCCGCCGGTCTTGTCGCCCAGGGTCCAGTCGGCGGGCAGGCCCTTGCGGAAGCGCTCGGTGCTTGTGGTGTTCGCCAGGAGCCATCCGGTGAGCCGCTCACGGTCCCGCGCGGCGAGCGCGTCGCCGAGCACCAGTGCTTCGTAGGTCCGCCCGATGGCGCGCGCGGTGGTGGTGTCGGTCAGCCGGCCGGGCTCGGCGGAGTTCAGATCGGGCTCCCAGCGGTCCAGCCGGGTGGTCCGGTCCCCCACCGACCGGCAGAAACGGGTGACCGCCTCGGGGCCGCCCAGCTCCCGCAGCAGCAGGTTCGCCGCGGCGTTGTCGCTCTGGCAGATCGCCGCGGCGCACAGCCGCTCGACGGTCATGCCGGCCGCCAGGTTCTCGGGCAGGCCGGTGACGGGACCGAATCCGGAATCCTTCACTTCCTGTTCGGTGTAGAAGAGGCGCGTGGCCAGGAACTCCCCGTCGCGGTCGAGGTCGCGCAGCACCGCGGCGACGGCGAGGGTCTTGAAGACCGAGCACATCGGAAAACGCTCCTCCGCGCGGTGGAGCACGGTCCGGCCGGTGGCCGTGTCCTTGGCGTACACCCCCAGGCGGGCGGAGTGTTCCCGTTCGAGGGCGCGCAGCTCCCGCAGGACGTCCCCCTTCCCCGGCGGCGCCGCGAAGGCCGCGGACCCGCCCAGGGGGATCCCCGCCAACACCGCTCCCGCTGTGGCGCTCAGCACGGCACGACGGGTCGGACGGGCTCCTGTGGTACCCACGATGCGCTCTCCCCTACGGCTCTTGCGGCCCCCGTACGCCCTTCAGAACGCACCGGGCGGCCCGCCGGTTCCCTCGCGCACCGCCGGTCCGCGGTCCATCGTCGCGTCGAGCCAGCCCCGGTAGGCGGGGACCGAGGTCCATATGCCGGGACCGTCGCCGCACTTGGGGTCCACGGCGTGGTCGCCGTCGCCGGAGGTGGCGCCGACGAGCCTCCAACGGCCGCCGGTCCGCTGGATCTGCGGTCCGCCGGAGTCTCCGTAGCAGGCCATCGCCCCGGGCTCCCGACTGGTCGTGCACAGCTCGCCGGCGGCTTTCAGCCCGAGGCACACGGTCGGGGCGGCGCTGCGGGTGTCCAGCTCCTGCAGCCGCTCGGACAGCACCCAGTCCTCGGCGGTCTGCACGTCGGCCAGGGCTCCGAAGCCGAGGATGCGGGTGTCGGCGCCCACCCGGGGCGCGCGTGCGGCGATCTCGATCGGCTGCTGCGGGACCGGACGGTCCAGCCGCAGCAGGGCGATGTCGTCGTGTGAGCGGCCTTCCCGCCCGTCGTAGCCGGGGTGGACGACCTTCTCGACGATGGTGCGGACCGTGCCGCCCGAGTGGCGGCGCTCGCTGCCGACCCTGACCGTGCCGGCCGGGTGGGAGGTCGGCGTTTCCTCGGCGCAGTGGGCGGCGGTGACCACCCAGTCGCGTGCGATCAGCGAGCCGCCGCACACCCCCTCGATCCGCTGGGCGCCGTAGACGTAGGTCATCGGGATGGACACCATGAACGGGTAGGGCCCGGCGGCGTCGTGGCCGTTGACGATGGCGTGGGCGCCGCCGCCCATCGTGGTCGCGCACAGCGCGGCGACCGCCCCGATCACGGCGACCCGTACCGGCGTACGGCGCGGCGGGCGCGTGCGGGCGGCGGCCGGGGGCCGGCACGGGACCGGCTCGGTGGCAGCGGACATGGTGGCGCCCTTCCCTTCTCCGGGACGGGGAGCGCCGTGGCGGCGGGGTCCCGGGTCGGCCCGGAGCCGCGGCGCGTGGACCGGTCCTCGGCGGGTGGTCGGCCGCGCCGGAGGGGAACGGCCACCCTGCCACCGTAAGCGGATCCCGGCCCCGCCGGCCACGCGGGCGGGGCCCGCCACCCGCCGAGGACCGCTCGTCCGGATCCGGGCGTGACCCCGCCCCCGGACGCTCGTTGAACGGGGCGGTCAGCGAAGTGCACGGAGCCCCGGGATGGTGTCCCGGGGCTCCGTGGTGGTGGGGGGCCGCCGGGTTCGCACGGGATCAGCACACGAGCGGCATCAGTACACGAGCTTGTACGTCACGTCCTTCGCGACCGGCGCCGGCGCGGTGTCCGGGTAGATGAGCCGGATCTTGGTGAAGCGTCGCAGGTCGGGGGCGGTGGGCCACTGGTCGGGCTCGCTCAGGGTCACCCTCACCGGGTAGCCGAGGAAACGGCCCTCCGCGCAGTTGGGGCGGCATTCGTTCACCAGGTCGGTTCCGGTGGCCGTCGCGGTCCGCCGGCCCCAGCTGTCCCAGTGCAGCCGGACGAGGCGGTTGTTGCCGTCACCGCAGGCCAGCACGAAGTCGTCGGGCCGCACCTGGGCCTTCTGGAAGCAGTCGACGACCACGACGGGGTCCTCATCCGGTGCGGCCGCCGGCCGCGCGGCGGCCGGCACGGCCGCGACGGCCAGGGCGGCGGCCGCCCACAGCACCGTGACCGTCCGCAGCCCGCTCCGGGGCGTGCGGATGAGCCGTTCGTCTCCTGAAGCGTCCACGAGGCCTCCCTCGCCCGTCCGGACTGCTGTCGGCCCTGAGGCCATGCCCAGCTTCCCCCACTCGGGCGAACCGCGCACCCGCTGGGAACCCCGACGGCCGCGCCGGGACCGCCCTGGAAGATCTTCTTCAGGCCTCGTCCGGTGCGGCGACGGCCTCCTCACCGGCGGCCAGGAAGTCGGCGACCCGGCGGTCGATCTCCGCGGGCGCGGCGGTGGGCAGCGCGAAGTGGGTCAGGTCGGCGAGGGTCTCGATGCGGGCGTGCGGTACGGCCCTGCGGGCACGGGCCGCGGCCTTCGCCGCGTCGTGGGCGCCGCTGCGGCCCGCGAGGAGGACCAGGACCGGGGCGCCCAGCGCGGCGGGGTCCGGGCGGCGGCCGACGACCAGCCCGCGGTCCGGGAACCTCGATGCCGCCAGCGCGTAGAGCCGCTTCCACTCCGGATCGGTGTCCGTGCCCGCCGTCTCGCGGTCCAGGAAGGCGAGGGCGCGGGCCGCGGTCGGGCGGACCAGGACCGGCAGGGACCGCAGCAGGAAGGAGGGGCGGTAGCCGGCGAAGCACTGGGTGGGGTCGAGGAGCACCAGCCGGTCGACCCGCCGGGCGGCGTGCAGGGCGTACGTCAGGGCGATCCAGCCGCCGTAGGAATGGCCCAGCAGGTGCACTCGGGATGCGCCGAGGCCGTTGAGCAGCGCGTCCAGCCAGTCCATGAGGTCGGCGGTGGTGCGCAGCGGGCGCCCCCGGCGCGTGCTGCGGCCGGCGTCTCCGAGGATGTCGACGGCGAGTACCCGATGACGCGCCCCGAGGGCACGGGCGTTGGCGAACCAGACCGCACCGGTGGAGCCGCCGCCGTGGAGCAGGAGGAGGGGGGTGGCGTCGGCGGGGCCGTAGGCGTGGACGCGGGTGGTGCCGTACGGGGTGGGAACGTCGATCTCGGTGGTGCCCGCGGGCCAACGAGCGAGCAGTGCGTCGTAGGCGGCGAAGAACTCCTGGGATCCGGTCACGGCCAACTCCTCGTCATTCGGCATCGGTTGACTGATTCTCCCGTTCGGCGCGGTACCGGCACGGCGGGCGGTGACGCCACTCGCGAGGGGGCGGCCGGTCCGGATCCCGCGATGGATGCCGGTTTCGACGGGCGGCGGTGGCGTTCCGTGTGCGGATTCAGGTGAAATGGGCGGTGTCCGTATCCACTCGCCGGTCGTGCGCCATCCCGGGGGAGCCCGTGTACCAGCCTCAGCCTCGCCGTCCCGCTCATTCGTTACGCGCGGAGGCGGCGTTCCACACCCGCCTCGACGACGCCGGCGCGCAGCTCCTCGAACCCGTCTGGCTCGGCAACGCCACCCCGCACCGGGTCCGCTGCGCGGCCGGCCATGTGTGCGCCCCGCGCCCGTCGAACGTCCAGCAGGGGCAGGGCCTGTGCCGGACCTGCGCGCGCAAGGACCCCGCCGCCGCGTCGGCCGCCTTCGTGGAACGTCTGACGGCCGTCGGCGCGGTCCTCCTCGAACCCCTCTGGCTCGGCGTCCACACCCCTCACCTCATCCGCTGCGCCGCGGGCCACATCAGCCACCGGCGGCCGTCCGCGGTGCGCCGCAGCGGCCGCGTCTGCCGCGCCTGCCCGCGGTCCGGGGCCGCTCCGGGGGACGGTTCCTAGGGCCGGGTGCCGCACGATGCCCGGCCAACCGCCCTGGATGGCACCGGCTGTTGCGGGGGACCCCCTTCGGACGGGGGCGCCGACGGCCGGGGTACTGTCGTGGAGGACCGCCTCGTGCGTGCGTCGGCGCCGTGTCCGCGTAGCGGGGAGCCGCGGTGTGGAGAGCCGCGGTCCTGACCCGGCCCCCTTCCACCTCTGTCCCCAGGAGCCACCCATGGCGCGCTCGCTCGACGGTCTCGTCTTCGTCCCGGTGGCCGATCAGGCACCCGGCCAGGTCGGCCGGCAGACCCGTTTCGAGTACCACGAGCGGGACGGCCACGTCTGGGCCGAGTACCGCGGCGGGGACGTCGTCAGGGGGCACCTCGTCGGTACCCGGACCGGTGACACCGTCGACTTCCGCTACGTCCAGCTCCGGCTCGACGGCACGACCGCGTCCGGACACTGCGTCTCGCTCGTGAGGGCCCTCGCCGACGGCCGCCTGCGCCTGGAGGAGACCTGGACGTGGGAGTCCCGGGAGGGAAGCGGCACCAGCGTCGTCGAGCAGCTTCCGGCCTGAGCCCGCGGGCGTCTCCGGCCGGGCGACGGTCCCCCGCCGACCCGCGTCGACCCGCGTCGACCCGCGTCGGCCCCCGGCCGGAGCGGCCTTGTCGGCCGGCGTGCGGTCACAGGCGGACGACGACCAGCGCGGTGTCGTCGGTGATGCCGGCGGGCGGGACCAGGTCGATCAGCAGGGCGTCGGCGAGGCTTTCGGGGTCGGCGCTCCGGTGGCGGATGACGGAGTCGGCGAGCCGGCGCAGGCCGATGTCGATGTCCTCGTGGCGCCGCTCGACGAGTCCGTCGGTGTAGAGGACGAGGGTGGAGCCCTCGGTGAAGCCGGTCCTGCTCTGCGGGCGGCTCACGTGTTCGGGGCGGGCGCCCAGCGGGGGGTCGGTCGCCCGGTCGAGGAAGGTCACGGTGCCGTCCGGGTGGCAGAGCACCGGTGGGGGGTGGCCGGCGCTGCTGTAGGTGAGGGTGTGGCCGGACCAGTCGATGAAGACCGATACGGCGGTGGTGGACTCGGCGCCCTTGACGAAGCGGGCGTAGAGACCGAGGATCTCCAGGGCCTGGGCGGGGCCCTCCGCGACCCGGGAGGCGGCGGACAGGGCGCTGCGGAGCTGGCCCATGACACCGGCGGCGGTCAGTCCGTGGCCGACGACGTCTCCGACGGAGACCGCGGTGTACCGACGGCCGGGCAGGTCGAACAGGTCGTACCAGTCGCCGCACACGTTGAGGGATCCGGTGGCGGGCCGGTAGCGCACCGCGGCACCGTGGTGACCCAGCGGGTCGGGCTCGGGCAGCATCGCCTCCTGGAGGTGGAGTGCGACCTCGCGTTCGCGGGCGTGGGCCTCGCGCAGGCGCTGGTTCAGCTCCTGGAGTGCCCGGGCCCGGGTGTAGAGCTCCGCTTCCAGGGCCCTGGCACGGACACCGCCGCCGCGGGTGCCGCGGGCACGGATGAGTTCCGTGACCTCCTCGACCCGGTGGAGCAGGAGCACCACGGAACCGTCCGGGCCGAGCACCGGTACGTTCACCGGGCTCCAGTAGCGCTCCTCCCACATCCCCGGCCGGTCGGGGTCCTCCACGTCGTAGCGCTGCAGGGCCATGCTGTCGGCTTCCCCGGTGGAGGCGACCCTGCGGAGGGACGCGTACAGGTTGCGCATGCCGCTGGCGGCCGGGTCGCCGGGGTTGTCGGGGAAGACGTCGAAGAGGTAGCGGCCCAGGACCTCCTCACGAGGGCGGCCCGACAGCCGCAGGTAGGCCTCGTTGGCGTCGGCGAACACGAGGTCCGTGGTCAGCAGGGCGACCGCGCCCGGCAGGGCCCGGAAGACCGCTTCGAAGTCGATACCGGTAGCGCCCACACTCCACCTGCCCGCGTGCGACCGTTCGGTCTTGCACTCCTCTCACCATAGGCAGGACGGGGGGATCCGACGCGGTGGCACGCACGGGCGACAGCGCAGGGTCACCGCGGCGCCCGCGCCCGCCCATGCGAGCCGGGACGCGGGGGCTCGCGGGGCGGCTCCGGGCGTAGAGGGGTGGGTGCCGGCGCGCCGCGCCGCCGGGCACCCGTCGGCGGCACGGCCGAGCCGCCGACACGAGGGTCGGCAAAGGCGGGACTCGCCAACACTTTACCCCCCTCTGATGGCATGCTCGCGTCAAATCTGCAAGGCTTCCGGCAGTTGTCGCCCCGACCCGGGCGGCACCGCACCCATCTCACCACCGCGCTCGCGCGAGCGACGCGCACAGCCCCCGGCCGCCCACCGGCGCACCCTCGCCGTCCGGGTGGTCACCGAGCAGGCCGGGATCCCGGCCGCCTCAAAGGAGTTCCGTGTGAGATCCACCCCCCACAAGGCCCTCGCGACGACCGTGCTGGCCGTCGCCGCGCTGGCCGCCGCCTCGGTCACCGCCACCCCCGCGGCCGCCGCACCGGCCCCCGCCCCGCGGGCCGCCGCCTGTACGCCGGCCCAGGTCGTCACCAACGGCGGCTTCGAGAGCGGCACTTCCCCCTGGAGCCAGTCCCAGGCCGGCATCATCACCACCCGCGCCGGCCAGAGCGCCCACGGCGGCTCCTCCTTCGCCTGGCTGAACGGCGTCGGCAGCACGCACACCGACACGCTGTCCCAGAGCGTCACGATCCCCTCCGGATGCAGCAGCGCCACCCTCACCTTCTGGCTGCACATCGACACCGCCGAGACCACCACGTCCACGAAGTACGACAAGCTGACGGCGAAGATCGGCAGCACGACGCTCGCGACGTACTCGAACCTGGACAGGAACACCGGCTACGTACAGAAGTCCTTCGACGTGTCGGCGTTCGCCGGCCAGACCGTGAGCGTCGGCTTCACCGGGACCGAGGACTCCAGCCTCCAGACGAGCTTCGTGGTCGACGACGTGGCCCTCGACACCTCCGGCGGCACCACCCCGCCCGGGGACTCCACCCGTACCCCGTCCGCTCCCTCCTACACCGTCAGCCTCAGCAGCAACACCGCGGGAACCGGCTGGACCGGGCACGAGAGCGCCACCTTCACCAACTCCTCCGCCACCGCGCTCAGCGAGGTGTACCTGCGGCTGTGGGACAACTACCACGGCACCTGCTCCGCCATGCCGATCACGGTCACCAACGTCACCGGGGGCACCGCGGGCGCGCTCAGCGTCGGCTGCACGGCCCTCAAGATCGACCTGCCGGCCCCGCTGCCCCAGGGGCAGAGCGCCACGATCGGCTTCGACCTCGGCATCACCGTGCCCAGCGGCGCCGACCGTTTCGGCTACGACGGGGCCTTCAGCATGCTCGGCAACGCCCTGCCCGTGCTCGCGGTCAGGGACGGGGCGGGCTGGCACCTGGACCCGTACACCAACAACGGAGAGTCCTTCTACTCCCTGGCCTCCGACTTCAAGGTGACCCTGGACCACCCGAGCGCCCTGCTCGTACCGGCCACCGGCGCCTCCGTCGACACCCCCGGGACCAGCGGGCGCACGATCACCACCGCCACCGCCACCAAGGTCCGCGACTTCGCCTGGGCGGCCGGTCCGTTCAGCAAGATCTCCGGCACCTCGGCCGGCGGCACCCCGGTCAACATCTACTCCGTCTCGGGCATCAGCTCGTCCGACGCGCAGTCGATGCTCAGCACCGCCAAGTCCGCGGTGGACGCCCACTCGGCCCGCTTCGGGGCGTATCCGTACGGCGAGCTGGACGCGGTGATCGACAACAACTACTGGTTCGGCGGCATGGAATACCCCGGGTTCGTCCTGGACCTGGTCAGCACGACGGCACTCACCCACGAGATCGCGCACCAGTGGTGGTACGGCATCGTCGGCGACGACGAGTACAACAGCCCCTGGCTGGACGAGGCCTTCACCGACTACGCCACCGACCTGGCGCAGAACAAGACCGGAACCGGCTGCTGGAACAGCGTCTCCTGGGCCTCTACGGCCGAGAAGATCACCAACAACATGGGCTACTGGGACGCCCACTCCTCCCGGTACTCCACCGTCGTCTACGGCTACGGCAAGTGCGCCCTGCACGATCTGCGGCGCGTCCTCGGTGACACCGCGATGGCCAAGGTCCTCCAGGACTACGCCACTTCGCACTGGTACGGGGTCTCGACCACGGCCGAGTTCAAGGCGGCCGCCCAGGCCGCCACGGCCACGGACCTGACCTCCTTCTGGACCCAGCACCGCATCGACGGCTGACGGTCCCTCCCGGTCCGCCCCGGTCCGCCGCGGTGGGCGCCCGCCCGGGCGTCACCCGCGGCGGACCGGCGGCGGGCGTGTGGGCCGGGTGGGTGGCAGGCTGGTGAACGGCCCGTGTGACCATGGCGCGTCGGCACAACCGCACCTCACGGGGGACCCAGCCATGCGCACGCGCACCACCACTGCCACGACCCGCCTGGCCGCCGCGCTCACCGCGCTGCTCGTCCTGGCGGGCTGCAGCTCGTCGGGCGAGGAGCCGAACGGGAAGGCCGGTTCCGCCGCATCGGCCCCCGCACCCGCCCAGGGCGCTACGGGCGGGTACGAGGGCCCCCGGCCGCAGGACCAGAACCTCCTCGCCTGGACCGGCGACCCCAATGACGCCGGGCACGTCACCGCCCAGTCGGCCGCCGGGGTCGGCGGGCGCGTCACCCTGGTCCGGATCGTGCTGCGCGAGCAGATCACGTGGTCGAACATCTGGCTGGGCCTGGCCGGCATCGACCCCAACGCGCAGCTCTCCAACTGCTACCTGGGCGTCTACGACGACAAGGGCGCCCTGCTCTCGGCCACGTCGGACATCTCCCCGCAGCTGATGACGGACGCGATCGCCAAACCGCTGCCCCTGGCCAAATCGTTCACCGCCGCCCCCGGGACCTACTTCATCGCCCTCCTGCTCAACGGCAACTGGGCCACCAACGCCCTCACCCTGAAGTCCACGGGCGCCGGAATCTCCGTCAACGCCGGCCTGACGCCGCCCAGGCTCCGCTACAGCACCGTCCTGACCGGCCAGACCTCACTGCCGGCCACCGTGAACCTCGCCGAGCAGGCCACGAGCACCATCAACACCGGCTGGGCAAGCCAGTGGTACGCGGTCTCCTAGGCCGCGTCCGGGCGGTCGCCACGACCACCGCCCTTGACCTCAAGTCGAGTCGAGGTCTCAGAATGATCTGCATGGACACCGAAACCGCAGACATCAAGGCCATCGAAGAGGTCGTCGCCACCGTCGAGCGCACCCAGCGCGCCAAGGACGTCGAGGGGTTCCTCGCGCTCTTCCACCCCGACGCCCTCTGGACCACCGCCCACGGCAAGGTCCTCATCGGCTTCGACGCGATAGCCGAGTTCACGCGCGCCGTCCTGCCCCACGCGAACTGGGACGGCGAGGTCACCTACGAGGCGGTGCACACGCGGTTCCTGCGGCCCGACGTCGCGGCCGTCAAGGTCCGGCAGGTCTACCACTCGGCCGGGGGCGACACCGAGGGCGCCCCGCTGTACGTCATGACCAAGCAGGATGACGGGACCTGGCTGCTGCACGCCTGCCAGAACACCGAAGTGCGGGGCGACTAGCGACGCAGCCGGGGCGGGCCGGGCGATGGCGGGGCGGTGCCGGGCGCCGTCGCCTGCCCGTGGCCGGTGCCGTTCACGGTCCGTCTTCCACGGGCGATCGGCCGGACAGGTCCTGGGAGCGGGGGCCGGTGATCGTCGTCGGGCCGGTCCAGGCGATCTCGAAGTACTTGACGCGTTCGTCTTCTCCCACGGGGCGCATGCCTGCCGCCGTCATGACGTGTTGGGACGCGGTGTTGTCGTGATCGGCGTCGCCCCGCACGCACGTGACGCCGTGGGCCCGCGCGAACAGGAGCAGTGCGCGCAGGGCTTCTGAGGCGTATCCCCGGCCCCGTGCCGAGGGGACGAGGCCGTACCCGATCGTGACGCGGCCGTTCTCGTCCGCGGGTCCGTGGTAGCCAGCGCCGCCGATCGCCAGACCGTCCTCGCGGCGCCGGATCTCATAGTTGCCGAACGGGTGGGGATCCCCGGTGTCCGCGAGGGTGCGCAAGAAGCGCTCGGCGGCGGCGACGTCTCCGGGGGTGGGGTATCCGGGCGCCCATCGGGCGCCGCGGGGCGGTTCGCCCGCCGCCAGCCGCTCGGCCTCGCCGCCGGATATCGGATGGAGCACGAGCCGCGCCGTCACCAGATCGCCCATGACAGGAGGACTATCACACCGGGCGATCGGTTCGCACCGGGATTACCGGACCGCAGCGGCGGGAACGCGCCGGAGCCGACGGGGTGGTGGCGGGGCGCGCGGGCGCGGCGGCGGGTTCCGCTCCGGTGGTCGCGTGGTGCCTGCCGACGTACGCGCGCCCCGTGTCCCGCTTCCGCCTTCCGGCGCCGGGGCCGGCCGGATCAGGCCGCCCCGCGCCGCCCCGCGTGGACGGCGGCCGTCTCCTCCCCCATCGTGGAGCGTCCTGCGCAGCGCAGGGGACAGGCCCGGGGGGACGTATGGGACTGGTGGTCTACGACACGGCGCGGCTGCCGCGCGAGGACCGGTTCGCGTGGTGGCACGAGGCCGTCGGCCAAGGGGCCGGCCCCACCGACGTCACGAGTGAGGACCGGGCCGGATTCACGGGGAGCATGGGGGTGCTGGACCTGGGGCCCGCGCGGATCGCCGTGCTGTCCTACACCGCCCTGCGCTCGCGGCGCACGGCGCGCCTCGTCCGCCGGTCCGACCCGGAGACGTACGAGCTGACGCTCCTGCTCGGCGGGACCCTGGGCCTGTCCCAGTCCCGGCGGGAGACCCTCCTGAGACCGGGGGACCTCAGCCTGTGGAGCTCCTCGCTCCCCTACGACAGCCGGGCCGCGGGCGGGCCGGACACCGGGCCGGCCCGCGCCCTGGTCCTCCACCTCCCGCGGGCCCTGCTGCCGCTGCCCGCGTCGACGGCGGACCGGCTCCTCGCCACCGGTATCCCCTCCGCCGACGGGGTGGCGGCGATCCTCGCCCGCCACCTCGTGTCCGTGGTCCGGGAAGCGGAGTTCCTGGCGGCCGGGGACGAGGAGCACCTCGGCCTCATCACCTGCGACCTGGCGACGGCCTTCCTCGCCCACCACGCCGACACCGCGGACCGGTTGCCCCCGCACAGCCGCCACCGGCTGCTGCTGGAGCGGATCGACCTGTTCATCGAGCACAACCTCGCCGACCCCGGGCTCTCCCCGCCCGTGATCGCCGCCCGGCACCACATCTCGGTCCGGCTCCTGCACCGGCTGTTCGCGGACCGGGAGGAGACGGTGTCCCGGAGGATCCGAAGGCTCAGGCTGGAGCGCTGCGCGGCCGATCTCGCCGATCCGCTGCTGGCGTCGTCGCCCGTGCACGAGGTGGCCGGACGGTGGGGTTTCACCGACGCGGCCGCCTTCAGCCGTGCCTTCCGCGCCGTCCGCGGGATGGCGCCCGGGGAACACCGGCGCGCGCACCTGCCGCCGGTGCGCGGCGGAGCGGGCGCCGGGTGACGCGCGCCCGGCCGGCCGGGTGGCCCCGGCCGACCGGGCCCGTGGCCGCTGGCCGCTGGTCAGTGGCCAGGGGTCAGTGGCCAGGGGTCAGTGGTCAGTGGCCGAACTCGAACCAGTTGACGTTCACGAAGTCGGCCGGCTGACCGCTGGTGAAGGTCAGGTACACGTCGTGGGTGCCGGTGACGCCCGAGAGGTTCGCCGGGACGGTCCGCCAGCTCTGCCAGCCCCCGGTGTCGGCGACGGCGAAACTGCCGATCGGGGGGTTGGTGCGGCTGTCCAGGCGAACCTCGACCAGTCCGCTGACCCCGCCCGCCGCACCGCTCGCGACGCGGGCCCGGAACTGGGTCGCGGCCGAGGTGCCGAAGTCGACCCCCCGGTAGCGGGCCCAGTCGCCCTGGGCGGCCGAGCCGACGTCCTGGYCGCCGCCGGTGTCGGTGGTGGTCTCGGTCGTCAGGCCGGCCTGGCCGTCGTACGACTCCGCCTGGATCGCCGCGTAGGCGTCACGGCCGCCGGTCGGCGGGGTGGGAGTCGGTGTGGGGGTGGGAGTCGGGGCGGGCGGGGTGGTGGTGCCCGTGCCGCTCTGCCAGACCGCCACGTAGTCCACCGTCATCGGGTGACCGGGCTCGGTGCCGGCGTCCGGGCCGCCGCCGAAGGCCCCGGGGAACGCCCCGCCCATGGCGACGTTCAGGATGAGGAAGAAGCCGTGGCCGGTCGCCGCGTTCCAGGTGGCGGCGTCCATCCGGTCCGCGCGGACGGTGTGGAAGTTGACTCCGTCGAGGTAGAAGCGGACCTCTTCGGGGCTGGTGCCGCGGTCCCATTCGGCGGCGTAGGTGTGGAAGCCCCCCTGACAGGTGGCCGGTGAGCAGACCTGCTGGCCGCCGATGCCGGAGGTCTCGTTGCACGGTCCGCCGGGGCTGGTGCCGCAGTGCATCGTGGCCCACTCGTTGTTGATGCCCTGGACGTTCTCCATGATGTCGATCTCGCCGATGCCGGGCCAGTTCCACCAGTTGCCCCGGTAGGGGCGCCCAGCATCCAGAAGGCGGGCCAGTAGCCCTTGGCCGCCGCGCCCGTGACGTTCGGCATCTGGAGGCGGGCCTCGACGCGCAGCCTGCCGCCGGCGGGCGGCTGGAAGTCGGAGCGCCTGGTCTCGACGCGGCCCGAGGTCCAGTTGCCGGCGCCGTCGCGCCGCGGGGTGATGCGCAGGTTGCCTGCGCCGTCGAGGGAGACGTTGGACGGGTCGGCGGTCATCGTCTCGACCTCGCCCGTGCCGAAGCCGGCCGGGCCGCCCGGGTAGCTCGTCCCGGTCGTGTACTGCCAGTCGGCGCCGTTGATCCCGGATCCCGCCGGACCGGTGAAGTCGTCGCGGAAGACCGGGGTCCAACCGGGCGGGTCGGCGGGTACGGAGGCGTCCGCCGGGATGGCGACGATCACGGCGGCGGCCGGCAGGAGCAGCGCGGCGACGGCGGAGGCCGCTCGCCTCAGGAGTCCTCGCGGTGGGGGCGTAACTCTCATGGGAACCCTCTCTGGGGGCTGGCCGGGTGGGGGGATGAGAGCGCTCTCAAAGAACGGGTGCGCCGCCACTGTGCCCCTCTGCCCCGCGCGCGGGCAAGAGGTGAACACGTAAAACCCGAGCACGGTCCGGAGCTTTCACTTACTGAACGACGCCGCCGCGCGCGATCACGTCGGCGTACCAGCGGGCGCTGTCCTTCGGTGTCCGCCGCTGGGACGCGAAGTCGACGTGCACGATGCCGAACCGCCTGCCGTAGCCGTGCGCCCACTCGAAGTTGTCCAGCAGCGACCACAGGAAGTACCCGCGCACGTCGGCCCCCCGCCCGATCGCCCGGTGCACCGCGGCCAGGTGGGCCCGCAGGTAGGCGATCCGTTCCGGGTCGCGGACCCGGCCGGCCGGGTCCGCGTAGTCGTGGTACGCCGCCCCGTTCTCGGTGACCAGCAGCGGTACGCCGGGCAGCTCCTCGGCGAGCGCGGTGAGCAGCCCGTAGAGCCCCTCCGCGTCGACCGGCCAGTCCATGGCGGTCCGCGGGCCGGGGAGGTGCGGGAAGCGTACGTGCCCTTCGGCCGCGGGCCAGGGCGAGGGCGTCGGGCAGTCGCCCGCCGCGACGACGGTCGGGGCGTAGTAGTTGACGCCGAGGGAGTCGATCGGGGCGGAGGCGGTCCGCAGGTCGCCGTCGCGCACGAAGGACCAGTCGGTGACCGGTGCCGTGTCGCGGACCAGGTCCCTCGGGAGCCGGGCGTGGAAGACGGGGTCGAGGAAGATCCGGTTGCCGAGGGAGTCGATCCTGCGGGCGGCGTCGCGGTCGGCCGCGGAGTCCGTCAGCGGGCGCACCGCGTGCAGGTTGAGGGTCAGGGAGACCTCGGCCGAGGGCGCCGCGGAGGCGCGCAGCGCCTGGACGGCACGCCCGTGGGCGAGGTTGAGGTGGTGGGCGGCGCGCAGGGCGGCGGCCGGGTCGGTGCGGCCCGGGGCGTGTTCCCCGGAGGCGTAGCCCAGGAAGGCGGTGCACCAGGGCTCGTTGAGGGTCGTCCAGGTCGCCACCCGGTCGCCGAGGGCCTCGGCGGTGAGGGACGCGTACTCGGCGAAGCGGTCGGCCGTCTCCCGCCGGGGCCAGCCCCCCGCGTCCTCCAGTTCCTGGGGCAGGTCCCAGTGGTAGAGCGTGGCGACCGGGCGGATCCCGGCGTCCAGCAGCGTGTCGGTGAGCCGCCGGTAGAAGTCCAGGCCCCGCGGGGAGGCCGGGCCGCGGCCGGTCGGCTGGACCCGGGGCCAGGAGACGGAGAAGCGGTAGTCGCTCACCCCGAGGCGCTTCATGAGGGCGACGTCCTCGCGCATGCGGTGGTAGTGGTCGGCGGCGACGTCTCCGGTGTCGCCGTTGCGGACCTTGCCGGGGGTGTGGCTGAAGGTGTCCCAGATGGACGGGGTGCGGCCGTCCTCGGTGGCCGCGCCCTCGATCTGGTAGGCGGCGGTGGCCGTCCCCCAGCGGAATCCCTGGGGGAATCGTAGGAGCGGCGAGGTGTCGGGGCGTGCGTCGACGGCTGTCATCGGAGGGGACTCCCGGGGTGTGAGGGCGGACGGGACGGCGGGCGGGTGCGTGTGCGGGTGCGGGGTGCGCGGCGTCAGCCCTTGACCGCGCCCTGCATGATGCCGCCGACGATCTGACGGCCGAGGAGGCCGAAGACCAGCAGCACGGGAAGGGTGCCGAGCAGGGTGCCCGCCATGATCACGGACTGGTCGTGGACGTAACCGCCGCCCAGCTGGCGGAGCGCGACCTGCACGGTCGGTTCCTGCGAGGAGAGCGCGACGACGGGCCAGAAGAAGTCGTTCCACGCCGTCATGAAGGTGAGCAGGCCGAGCACGGCCATGCCGGGCCGGGCGATCGGCAGCACGACGGACCGGAAGATGCGGGCCGTGGAGGCGCCGTCGACGCGGGCCGCTTCGATCAGTTCGTCGGGCAGGGACTGGACGAGGACCTGTCGCATGAAGAACACGCCGAAGGCCGATACGAGTCCGGGCAGGACGACGGCCTGCAGCTGGTTGACCCAGTGGAGCCGGGCGATCAGCATGAAGAGCGGGATCACCGCGAGCTGCGGCGGGATCATCATGGTGGACACGGTGAGGGTGAGCAGCACCCCCCGGCCGCGGAAGCGCAGTTTGGCGAAGGCGAAGCCGGCGAGGGTGGAGCACAGGACGGTGCCTACGGTGATCGAGCCGGAGACGATCAGGGAGTTGAGCAGGGCCTTGCCGATGTCGGCCTCCTCCAGGACCTGCCGGAGGTTGTGCATCAGGTTCGGGCCGGGCAGCAGCGAGGGCGGGGTCCTCGCGAGGTCGGCGTTGGAGCGGCTGGCGGCGACGATCGTCCAGTAGAACGGGAACGCCGAGACCAGCACGGCCGCGGTGAGGACCGCGTACGTGAGCCGGCCGCCGCGCCGCGGTCCGCCGGCCCGGCCGCGCCGGCGGACGGGGGCGGCGGGGG
>NZ_JBFRER010000031.1:0-85953 GCF_052114405.1 Streptomyces sp. M-16
GCCGGGGCCGGGGCCGGGGCCGGGGCCGGGGCCGGGGCCGGGGCACGCTCCCCGGTGACGCCGAGGAAGTCCAGCCCGGAGACGTGGTTGACCATCCCGTACCAGAGCATCGGGTCCCCGGCCACGTCACGAGCCCTGCCGACCGGACACCCGGCGGGCAGGCCCCGCCAGCCCCACATGCCCTGACGAGCCCGCCGCGACCGATCCGCCGATCACGGGAGCGGAGCCGCTTGCTCGTCACTGACCCACTCTCCTAGCGGGAGCCGCTGCGGAAACCCGGATAGCCCAGGATGAGGACCTTCTCCGCCGGGTTCCGGACGTAGGGGATCACCTTCCCGGTGTCCTCGAAGCCGAGCCGCCGGTAGAAGGCCAGCGCGCGCCCGTTGTTCTCGTTGACGCCGAGGGTCAGCCGCCGGGCGTCGGTGTGCTCGCGCGCGTGGCGGATGGCCGCGTGCACGAGTTCTGCGGCGGGGCCGGCGGTGCCGCGATGAGCCGGGGCGACGTAGACGGAACGGACGCACAGGGTGTCGGGGACGTCGGGGACGGGTTCGACCCCGGCGACCCCCACCCAGTTCCCGGTCTGGTCACGGACCGTGAAGGTGGTGCGTTCCCGGGTGGCGGCCTCGGCGGCGGCCTGTTGCTGCCAGTAGCGGTCCGGACGGGCGGCGGTGTCCTCGTAGGAGAGGTTGAAGGCCTCAGGGGAGTCGCGGAGCGCTTCCAGCGTGATCTCGCGGAGTTCCCGCCACTCCTCGGCGGTGATACGGCGAACGACGTAGTGCATGCGCCGAGCCTGGCACGGTCGCCGCAGGGCGGGATCACACGTGAGGATGATCTTCGCTCCGGACCTCCCCCGTGGTGGGGAGGCCACGCGACAGGCGGATCAGAGCCTTCCCGGCGGTTGTGTCCGGCGCGGTTGTGTCCGGCTGGTGGAGGAGCACTGCCGAGGATCGGGAGGCTCGTGATGGCCGAGAGATCACCCGGACCCCCTGGGCCCGCAGCCGCTTGGAGAGGATCTCGGCGAACCCTGCCTGGGCGCTCTTGGCCGCGTAGAAGGCGTCGTGTGCTTCCGAGCGGTGATGACCGGCCGTTCCGCAGGCGGAGACCATGTTTTGCCACTGCTACGGCACCGGGCGGGCGCATCCCCTATGGGAGGTGGAGGCCGAGGAGCCTGAGAGCCTGGGCAAGCCTTACTGATCTTTTCGTAAGTTCGGTGGGTGTGGTGGCGGTGTGGGTGGGAGGCTGTCGGGGTGGCTTATCGACCTTCCCCTTCGGCTGCCGGCTCCTCCCTTCCTCCGTTGTCGCGGCCTCAGTTGGCGGAGGCGCGTCGTGTTCGGGCAGCCGAGTTGTTCGAGGACGGTGTCTCGAATGCGGAGATCGCGAGGGCGGTGGGGGTGTGTGCCGAGAGTGTGCGGCGTTGGCGGCGGGTGTGGGAGCAAGGCGATGCTTCGGCCCTGCGGCGACGGGCAGCCACCGGACGGCCGCCCAAGCTGGACGACACCCAGGTCGAGACGGTCCGGGCCGCGTTGGAGCACGGTGCCCAGGCGCATGGTTTCGAGGCCGACCTGTGGACCCTGGAACGAGTCGGCGCGGTCGTCACCCGTTCAACGGGGGTGGTGTTGTCGAGGGCGTCGGTGTGGCGGCTGCTGACCGGCCGGCTCGGATGGAGCCTGCAACGGCCCGAGCGGCGGGCGGTCGAGCGGGACGAGTCGGAGATCGCCCGCTGGATCGCGCACGAGTGGCCGCGCATCAAAAAGGGGCCGTGAACACACGTGCCTGGATCGTCTCCCTCGACGAATCAGGCGTCTCCCTGCTCCCTCAGATCCGCCGCACCTACTCGCCCCGAGGCCGGACTCCGCTCCTGCGGCACCGCCTGAACTGGAAGCGCGCCTCGATGGCCGGGGCCTTGGGTTACCACTCCACCGACCCCGATCGAGGGGCCCGCCTGTGCTTCCGCCTCAAGCCCGGCAGCTACGACACCGCCGCCCTCATCGAGGTCCTGGAGCAGATGAAGGTGTTCTACCGCGGCGAGCGAGTGGTCCTGGTCTGGGACGGCCTTTCCGCCCACTGGAGCCGGGCGATGCGGGCCTGGGCCGCCGACCAGGACTGGCTCACCCTGGAGCGATTACCCGCCTACGCTCCCGAGCTGAACCCGGTGGAGCTGCTGTGGTCCTCACTCAAGAAGCGTGAACTCGCCAATCTGGCCGGCGACCACCTCGCCGATGTCGCCGACGCCACCGAGCACGGGATCCACCGCATCCACACCAACCCCCGACTGCCATGGTCATTCCTCGCCCATATCGGCCTGACCATCCACCCGCCACACCCACCGAACTTACGAAAAGATCAGTAAGGCAGCTGGTCCAGGAACCAGGTGGAGAGTTCCTCGGTGACCAGGGTGTGCATCTCGCTCTGGGAGGCGAACTTGACGGCGTGGAAGGGCGTCTCTTCCAGGTCCTCGTCCCTGATCGGGGTGTAGAGGTCGTCGTGAGTGGCCGGCTCGCGTACGGCGATGGCGCTGACGGCCGGGACGAAGCAGTGCTCGCGGATCGGGTTGCTGACGCGGAAGCCCAGCACGGCCGGGAGTTCGTTCAGCTTGTCGGCGAGGATGCCTAAGCCGGGCAGGGTGCCGCCGGGTGCGCCGTCGATGTCGGGCAGTCCGTTGGTGAGGACCTCGCGGTTGGGGGTGGTGAGGACGCGGGGGTTGGCGACGACCTGGCTCTCGCCCTCGGACTGGGTGCGCAGTTTTGTGCCGGAGACGGCGGCTCCGTCCCCGATGAGGGCGTCGGCCCCGGCAGCCACGTCGTTGCGTGGAGCGTTAAGGGAGTCGGCAGGGTCGGGAGGCGTTCTGCACCCCGACCCTGGCTGGTGCTGGTGTGTCAGTTGGCCAGGCTGAAGTCGCCGCCGATCGGTGCGGCGATCTTGTCGACACCGGTCAGGGACGTCAGGGTGGTGACCGGGATACTGCTGTCTGTGCGGGTGTTGTTGCCGAGCTGGCCGGAGCCGTTGGCGCCCCAGGAGCGCTCCGTGCCGTCGCCGAGCAGGGCGATGGTGGTTCACGGCCGCCGGCCACGAGCTGGACGCCGGTCAGACCGGGTACCGGGGCGGGAGTGATCCGGTAGTCCGTGGTGCCGTCACCGAGCTGGCCGGAGGTGTTCTGGCCCCAGGCGTGGAGGCTCTTGTCGCCGCCGGTGACGGCCATGCTGTGGCTGGCGCCCGCTGCGATGTGCGAGACCTCGCCGGACCAGGTGTCCTGGGTCTTGACCGGCGTGGAGCGGTTGATGGTGCTGTTGTCTCCGAGCTGGCCGGTGGCGTTGTGGCCCCAGGCCATGACCGCGCCGCCATTGCCGGGCGGCCCGACGAGGGCGAGGTTGTGGTTGGCGCCGGCGGCGATCCGGGTGAGGCCGGTCAGACCGCTCACCGGGGCGGCCACGTTCCTGCTCGCCGAGCTGCCGTCGCCGAGCTGACCGTTGATGTTGTAGCCCCAGGCCCAGACCGTGCCGTCCTCGCGCAGCGCCAGGCTGTGGTTGAGCCCTGCGGCGATCGCGATGACCTTGGTCAAGCCTTCTACCTGCACCGGCACGCTGCTGTCGGATTTGGTGCCGTTGCCGAGCTGCCCGTAGTTGTTGCACCCCCAGGCGACCACGGTCTGGTCGGCGCGCAGGGCCAGACTGCGCGATCCGCCTGCCGCGATCTCGGTGGCGTCGGACAGGCTGACGACCTGGCCGGGAGCATTGTGCTTGAACACCGAGCCGTCGCCGAGCTGGCCAGACTTGTTCTCGCCCCAGGACTGCACGGTCCCGTCGGTCAGCAGCGCTAGTCCGTGACCGGAGGCCGAGCCGCTGCCGCCGACCGCGATCTTCACCACCTCGTTGCTGGTGAGTCCGAGCACTGTGGCGGCGGTGGGACAGAAGTCGCTCCAGGCGCCGTTGCCGAGTTGTCCGGCCCGGTTGTCGCCCCAGGACTTCAGCCTCTTCTCCACGTGATGCCTTCCCGATCGGTAACGAGAGCGTGGAGCGCGGGCTTGAGGCGACTGTGGTCGCCCTTCGAGTTACCCCCGCGCGCACGGTTACCGTATGTGCTCAAAGAGTCACGTCTCGTCATGACTGGTTCCTGAAGAAGGTCTGGGTGGACCGGGAGCAAACGCCGACGTTCTTGCGCAGCCCGAGCCAAGATCGTTCACGGAATGTGTGCCAGAACCCAAACTCGCGAACAAAGCCACCCGGTCGTAGTCGTCCGGGCCGTCACCTGTGCAGATACCGCCCTCGCAGTCCAGGCGCTCGCAGTGGTCGACTGGTGGAAGGCGCGGGCCGGTTCCGGCGTTCTGGGGGCCGACCGCGGGACCGGCACGGACAGGGGCACGCCTGCGAATCCGGCCCGGATGTCCGCGAAGGAGCGTCCCTCCCAGCTTTTGCACGTGTCCCAGCCCCGTCCGCCGGGGAGGGTTCCCGGGCAGTCGTACATGTGCGTCTCGGGGTCGATGTCCATCTCAGCTCTCCTGGCAGGTAGGCCCGCTGATCCTCGCGCGCTCCGTGACGGCGGCCAGGGCGGTGGGCGAGGCGGTGGGGGACGTGAAGCTTGCCCTGTTCCCTGCGCCACGCGACCACCGCGCCCCAGCCGAAGGCCGGGTTCGTCCGCGTGCCGCCTGCCGGAGCGGGGAAGCCGGGCAGGCGGCGGCGCCAGGACGTGACGGCCGCGCGGCTCACCCCGATCCGGCCGACCTCCGCGAGCCGCACCGTGTCCTCGCCTTCAACGACCGGCGCCGGGGCCGCGAGCGGGGAGCGCCGGCCCGGCCCGGTACGGCGGACCTCCTCCCAGTCCACCTCCGGCCGCACCGCATCCAGCAGCGCTACATCCTCGGCCGAGTAGAGCGGGACCAGACCACGCCCCCGTTCGCCTTTCCCCAGTCCACCTGCGCCGTGGCGACCGAAGACAGATAACCGAGCCTCACCAAGTGATCGAAGTCGTCCTGCGGACGCCGAGGCGCCGGGCGGCCTGGTCCGGGCCGGGGGGGACGTGCCGGTCGAGGAGGGCCGGCAGGTCCCTGCGGCGGCCGAGGGCGGCCACCTGGTCCGGGTGGACGTCAGGAAACTCCGTGTCCCCGCCGAGGCGGATCAGCAGGCCAGCGCGGACAAGGTGGCCGATCGCCGCCGCGGTCACCCGCGGTCGGCACCGCAACGGCTGCCCCAGGGCCTGCGTCAGCCGGTCCGCCGGCACCCCGGCACCGAGCGGCCCCCGAAGGGCCGCGCGGACCTGCTCCGGGTCGGCGGCCTCCACCACCGCCCGCGACCACCGCCACGGGCCCGCGTCCGCCTCCGGACCAGGCCCGACCCGACCGCCCGCCGCCAGGCCGCCAGGCCGCCAGGGTCCGCCTGTGGCTCCGCGGCGTTCTCGTGCACTCCAATGCACGTAGTCCGTAGCGCTGCTGACCGCCGCACCGCGCCTCCCATATCCGGGGGGAGGGAGCGGAACGCTATGCTCCGCCCATGTGAACGACAACGAGATAGACCTGCGCCCGGACGTCCCGGCCGCGGGCGAAGTGCTGCGGTTCAGGGGACAGGCGGACAAGAGCGAGCTCCGTGCGGCCCTCCAGGCGGCTGGAGTGTTCCGCCGGACGCGGTTGTTCGGCGTGGCGGGGGCGCTGGCCATCGCGCTGCTGGGCGTGGGCCTCAGCGCCGACGGCTATACGGTCGACTTCCCCTTCCTGGCCGCAGCGGTCGCGTATGGAGCAACGATCTGGCTGCTGACGCCCCGTCGGACCGTCTCCCGCACGCTCAAGGCCGCCCAGGCGCACGGTGAGATGGAGTACGCCGTCGACGACGGCGGCATCACGGTCAGCTGCGCCGGCGGCGAGCAGGGGCGCGTGTCCTGGGAGGAGCTGAAGCGGTTCCACGAGACGCCCGAGGTCTACGTCGTCGTGGGCAGGTCCGGCTGGAAGACCTGCTTCTTCGTCCTGCCCAAGAGGCTGATGCCCGCGCCGGGCCAGGCCGAACTGGTCGGCTCCCTGCTCGGCTCACGACTGGGGTGGGCCTGAGGACGGCGTCCCGGAACGTGGCCGCCCACAGGCTGCGATGACCAGCAGGGGTCGCGCCGGGGCGGTACGCGCGGCCAGGCCGCAGCGGAGGGGCGTAGCCGGCCCGCCCGCCCGCGCTGCGGGCGCCGGCGGGGAGTCAGCTGGTAGGTGTGCTTGATGTGCGTCCAGGCCCTGGTGTACGCGCACCAGAACGCCCGAGACGAGGGTGCCCACTGGTCCGGGGACTGGTCGCCCTTCGACCGGTTCGACGCCGCCGCGACCGCGAGCAGCTGCGGCCCCTGAAGGTCGTTGGCGAATGCCTTGCGCTTGGGGGTGTCCCAGGTGCCGGCGCCCGACCGCCAGGCATTGGCCAAAGGCACCATGTGGCCGGCATCGACCTGCGAGGCCGAAGACAGGGTCTTGCCGTCATACGGGCTGACCAAGTGCCCGTGACGGCGCGGCACTGATCGTCACGCACGACCCGCAGCCGGCGATCAGGGAGCGCTGAGGCGCGCCTCGTTTGACGGCTACTCCTGGTCGCCCCTTCGCTGGATGCACCCCGTGAACACGGACCTCCCTGCGGCCCTGGCCGTCTTCCCCAACACCCTCGGCCGCCTGCACCGCCAGGACTCGTGTGGGAAAGAGGCAGCCCACAAGCCACAGGTCAGGACCTGACAGCGGGTCTCGGACCGCAAGGACGGCGCCGCTGTGGAGCACAACCCCGCGGCGGCTCTGTCGTGGTCGCTCGCCCGCGCGTTGGTTCAGTGCCCGGGGCCAGATCCCGGGCCGCCCCCGGCGGTTGGCATAGTCCTGGAAGCGGGCGCAGGCCGGGGAGGGGGTGATCAGGGGCGGGGCGAATCGGGCCGGCGAAGGCACCGCCGTCCCTACACACGCGTCACGCCTTCTACCCGCGAAACGACACGCACCTGCACCAAGCGGACGACACCTCCTCCCCTGCCAGCCCAGCTCAGAACACCGCAACGCGGTGAACGTCGCTGCCGCCAGCCGATGCAGAATTCATGACGCCCCTCAGTCGGTGGGGTATCGGGCGACGAGGGCGGGTTCGTAGACGACGGTGGTGGTGGGGCAGTCCTCGGCGAGACCGAGGAGGGCCTGGCGCTCGTTCTCGTCGACGGCCTGGTCCCAGCGCAGCTTCGTGCCGACCCAGGTCGCGGCGTAGGACAGTACCTCCAGGCGGCGTCCGCGTTCCTCGTACGGGAGGGCGGTCAGCTCCATCCCGTTGGCCTGGAGGTACGTCGAAGGCTCGGCGCAGTCCGCGTCGAGCCAATGTTGCAGTCGTCGTCGCCGCACCTGCTTCCAGGGCTCACACCCTTGCACTCAGCATCTCTGGGGATATGCTCGGATCCGAGTAATCGCATCCGAGCAGTCTGCCGTGTCAACACACTGGAGTTCCATGCCCGCCCGTGAACCCCACGCCGTCCAGAAGCCCCCGAAGCGCCCCGCCAACGCCCTCGCCCTCGCCGTACTCGGGTTGCTGCTGGAGCAGCCGATGCATCCCCATGCCATGGCCAGCGCGCTCCGCGAACGCGGCATGGAGCGCGCGTTCAAGCTGACGACCGGATCGCTCTACGACACCGTCCGCGCGCTCACGCGGGACGGGTGGATCGAGGCGGACGGCACCGAGCAGGTCGGCAACCGTCCGGCCCGCACCGTCTACCGCCACACCCCCGCCGGGCGGGACGGCTTCACCGACTGGCTCGACGAGCTGATCCGAGAGCCCTCACCCGAGTACCCGCGGTTCCTCTCCGCCGTCGGGTACCTCGGCGCGCTGGGCCGTGTCCGTGCGGCGGGGGCGCTGCGGGAGCGGGCCGCCGCGCTACGGGAGCGGATCGCGCAGGACGCCGAGGGCTACCGCGCGGCCCGCGAGGAGCACAACGCGCCGCGCCTGTTCGTCATCGAGGCCGAGTACGCCGCGGCCATGGCGCAGGCCGAGCTGGCGTGGGCGGAGCGCATCGCCGACGAGATCGAGCGCGGGACGCTGACGTGGCCGGAAGGGGGCGGGCGATGAGTGACACCGCGTCGAAGGACGAGGTCGTCGACGTTCTGATCGTCGGTGCCGGGCCTGCCGGGCTGGCGCTCGGCGGGGAGTTGGGGCGGGCAGGAGTGCGGGCGCTGGTCCTGGAGCGGGAGCCCGAACCGCCGGGCTTCTGCCGCGGGTTCAACCTCAACGCCCGGAGCCTGGAGCTGCTCGACCGCCGTGGCCTGGCCGCCGGCTTCCTCGCGGAGGGACCGACCGTGCAGACGACGGTGTTCGTCGGTGCGTCCCGCCTCGACCTCGCCGCCATGCGCACGAAACACCCCTACACCCTCGGCATCCCCCAGACCCGCGTGGAGGAACTGCTCGCCGAGTGGGCCGTGGGGTCAGGCGCGCGCCTCGTCCGCGGTCGGCGCCTCACCGGGCTGCGCCAGGACGGTGAGGGCGTGACGGTCGAGGTGGACGGGGCCGAGGGCCCGTCCATCGTGCGCTGCCGGTGGCTGGTCGGCTGCGACGGGGGCCGCAGCACGGTGCGGAAGGCGGCCGGGATCGGGTTCCCCGGGACGCCCGCGCGGAAGTTCACCCTGCTCGGGGACGTGGTGCTCGCCGACCCGTCGGCCGTCTCGTTCGGCCCCAATGCCGGGCCCGGCGGCCGCTCGGTGTTCGCGATCCCGCGCCCCGGTTACGTCCGTCTCGTCACCGCCGACCCGGCACCGCCCGCGGACCCGTACGAGCCGGTGCCGCTCGACTCCTTCCAGCGCGCGGTCGAGGCCGCGTTGGGACACCAGGCCGACATCGCCGAGGCGCTGTGGCTGACCCGGTTCGGGGACGCGGCGCGGCTCGCCGAGCAGTTCCGGGCAGGCCGCGTGCTGCTCGCCGGGGACGCCGCGCACATCCACCCCCCGGCCGGCGCCATCGGCGTCAACGCGGCGATCGACGACGCCGTCAACCTGGGCTGGAAGCTAGCCCTGGTGGCGCGAGGGCAGGCGCCGGACACGCTGCTCGACACCTACCACGACGAGCGCCACGCGGCCGGCAAGCGTCTGCTCCGCAACACCCGCGCGCAGGCGGTGCTCGCCCCGGCGGACGGAGACGACGACCACCTGGCGCCCGTACGCGATCTGCTCGCCGAGCTGGCCGAGCCCGGGGACACGGCCGGGCCGTTGGCCGAGATGATCACCGCTGTCGACACCCGCTACCCCTCCTCCGGAGACCCCGCACACCCGTGGGCGGGACGGATGGTGCCGGACATCCCGGTGGGCCCGGACGGCGAGGACAGCCTCACGGGACTGCTGACCCGCTCGGCCGGCGGCGCACTGCTGCTCGACGGCTCGGCGGGCTCGCACGCCCTCTCCGCCGCCGCCCGTCCATGGGCGGACCGGGTCACCACCGCCCGTACCCACTCGCACGCCCTGGAGCGCGCTCACGCGGTCCTCGTCCGTCCGGACGGGCACGCAGCATGGATCGGCGCACCGTCAGTACCTGTGGACGCGGCCGCGGAGGAGCTGCGGGAGACCCTGGCGCACTGGTTCGGGCGCCCGGAGGCACTCGTCGACGGTCTCCCGAGGACCGGCCACCGCTGAGCGGGCGTGGCCCTTCCGGCTCGCCGGTGACACGATGGCTGAGGCTGGGGCGAGGCCGAGAAGCGCGCCATCGACACCGCGTACGGCACCACCGCTGAGACGAGCAGGCTCGGCACGCTGCACACGCTGTACGCCCTATACGCGCTGTACGCGGAGAACAGCTCGGAAGGCTGAGCCTTGCCGGGCCGCGCGGGTCGGACAAGATCCGGAAGAGGCGGCTTACTGAGCATTTCAGAATGAGGTTCGGAGGCGCCGCAAACAGATGATGCTTGTCGTAGTCGTAGCCTCGGTCGGCGAACAGCCGCCGCGGCCGGTGACGGGGTCGGCCGACCAGGCCGCGGATACGGGGGATGCTGTCCAGCAGCGGCATTAGCTGGGTGACGTCGTGCCGGTTTCCGCTGGTCAGCGACACCGCGAGAGGCGTTCCGTGCCGGCCGGGGATCAGGAGGTGCTTGCTGCCAGGCCGGGCGCGGTCGACCGGCGAAGGTCCCGTGTGAGCCCCCCCTTTCAGGGCCCGGACGTGAGAGCCGTCGATCGCGGCGTCGTCCATGTCCAGCAGACCCGCCTTGCGGAGTTCTGCGAGGAGGATGACGTGCAGGTGGGGCCAGACGCCGGCTTCGGTCCAGTCCCGCGCGCCGCCAGCACGTCACCCCGCTGCAGCCGATCGTCTCGGTCGGCACGTCCGCCCAGGTCACACCCGTGCGCAGGACTTACTGATCGTTTCAGAATGAGGACGTGGGTGGCGGAGGCGGGCTGCAGGCCGGTTCGAGCAGGACCGTGGATGCCTGGGTCTAACGCAGGGCGGAGGCGACCAGGCCTTCGAGGGCCTCGCGCGGTACTTCGCCGCCGCTGACCAGCCGGTCGAAGATCAGCCCGTCGATGCAGGTCAGCAGGATGTGAGTGCGATTCTCGGCGTCCGGCACGCCGTGCACGGTGAGGAACAGTCGGACGGCCTGGCGTCCGGCGTTCTCGCGGGGTACGAGGATCTCACGCAGCTCAGGGTCACGCACGCTCTCAACGGCGCAGGCGTAGCGGGCCGGCGAGGCGGCGGCCCTCGCCGGTGAGTCGCTGTCGGGTGAAGCTCCGCCTGGTCGAGTTGGACCAGGTGCGTGACGAGTCCGATGAGCAGCGCGGCTCGGGTGCGGAAGGAGGCCGACGGGAGGGTGCGTCGGTCCACACGGCAGTGGTGGTCGGAGGGGGCATCGGCGGGCTGGCCACCGCGATCAGCCTGCGCTGTATCGGATGGGAAGTAACAGCCGTCGAGCGCGCCCATGCTTCACTGGGCGAACTCGGCGTCGGCGAGGCGGTACGGGACGCCTCGCGAGGCCAGTACAGCGGCGGCACTCGCACGCCATAAGGCGGTTGGCTGGCCCRCATGGACGGCTTGGTGCTGGAGAAAGCGGTGGGCACGCCGATCATGGGCATCCGCCGCTCCACCTTGCACCGCCTGCTTCGCAACTACCTGCCCGCCGAGGCACTGCTGATCGGTTGCGAGGCGGCCTCGGTCGAGCAGATCGACCCCGGGACGGTTCGAGTCGGCTGCGGCGATGTGTGGCCGTAGGCGGGGCGCGACTCGGATCAGTTCAACTGCGGTAGGACCCTGGCGTGGTGCCGAAGGCGGCGCCGTCGCCAAAGGGCTGTTCTACCTGCTGATCAATGGCGTCGCCGTGTTCGTTCGTCGCCCTGGTGTACCTGGTCCGGCACATCCGGCTCTCCGGCCGGCACCACCGTACGCTCCGCTGACAAGGCTCCCGATGGCCCTGGCGGCTCGGGGGGCAGGTCATGACGCTGCCTCCGATCAGCTGGATCGCCCGGCTGGTTCACCGGGTCGTGGCCCTGAACCGGCACCGCTTACCGAGCGACACGGTGGCCTGATCCCTGCTTGCTCATCTGCGGTCTGCCATGCGTGATGGCGCCTGACAATGAACCCTTCAGCGTCTGAAGGTGACTCCGTGACCGTGGTCACCGTCTGCGGCGGGGAGATCGTCGCCGTGCGATCCCAGGGCTCTACCGACCACTGAGATGTCGTCGCGGTGACTGCGTTCCGAGCGCTCGAGCCGGTCCGGCGCCTGCAGCTGGTGCTCTGTGCGCCGAAGCGGATGTCACGTTCCTGGCCGACGGTGGAGGTGATCTTCTCCGTGCCGGCAGGTGACGATGGTCTTCTTCTCCTGCTCGACGTACGGGGTGAGCGCGTGGATGCCGCGCTGGGCGGCGCGCGAGATCAGCCGCCGGGTGCCGCCGGAGATGCAGGATCGCTCGCCAGCCGCTTGCGGATGGACTCATTCTCGATCTGGTGAACGATATCTGAATGCTTCCGATTCTGCCCTCAGGGTCATGTGAATGTACGGAAAGTGGATCGGCGCGCCCGTCCTGCAGCAAGTTGCTGAGATCACCCGCCTGGCGGCGCTTCGAATGTGTGGCGGGTTTGGGTGCATTGCTGAGGTGGGTGGATCCGCCTCGCGTGAGTTAACCATGCCCCATCCGCCCGAGGGAATGTCGGATGATAGGCGTGGTAAGTTTCGGTATTCTCATTTCACTTCGCGGTGCTGAATGTGTTTATAAGGCACCCTCTTTCCCGCTGTCTGTTTTTGACGCGCGGTTATTGCTCCGTAATATGCGGCGACAACAAGGCTTCCCGGGTGATCGGTAGGGCCCGGTACGCCACGGCCCCCCACAGGAAATGGCCTCTTGATGAAGCTGAAAATCCAAGCGGCTCAGCGCCGCACTCTGTCCGGCTGGCTGGCCTCGGCCGTCGCCGTCACGGTTGCCGCTGTCATGGTCGCCGGATTGCCGACGCAGGCCCTGGCCATCGCGACTGCCGTGCCTCTGGGCACCACCGCCAGCTACTCCGTTCTGGCAGGTCAGGGAGTCACCAACACCGGCCCCACGGTGATCGACCACGACCTCGGGACGCACCCGAACCCGGCCATCACCGGATTCCCGCCCGGCCTGGTCCTCGGTCCGTGCACCCTGCGGATGCTCAGGCCCTCCAGGCCAAGAGCGATCTGATCATCGCGTACAACAACGCGGCCGGCCAGGCCGAGGACTTCGACCTTCCGGCGGCCATCGGTTCGGGAACGTCCGGTCCCACGGAGCTGATTCCGGGCGTCTACACGAGGGACCCCGCCGGCAGTGTCGGACTCACCGGGGACCTGGTCCTGAATGCCGGGGGGAACCCCAACGCCGTCTGGGTGTTCCAGATTCCTGCAGCCCTGACGACGGCAACCTCCAGCCGGATCCTCCTCACGAACGGCGCTTCGCCGTGCAACGTGTTCTGGCAGATCGGGAGTTCGGCCGAACTCAACACCAACACCACCTTCGTGGGCACCATCATGGCCCTGACCTCGATCTTCCTGCGAACGGGGACGAACATCGAGGGCCGGGCGCTGGCCCGTAACGGCGAAGTGACGATGGACAACAACCGGATCTTCCTCGGCGGGTGCGCCACCGGCGGGACGACCACGGGCACGACCACCGGTACGACGACCGGAACGACCACTGTCGGCACGACGACCGGCGCGACCGCCGGAACGCCGACCCCCGGATCGACGACCGGTACGACCGTGGGTCTGATCGGTGGTGGCCTCCTGGGCGGACCGATCGTCGACCTCGTGTCTGGTGGTACCTCGGGGAACATCGCCGGAAACACCTCCGGAAACACCTCGGGCAACACGGCCGGGAACACGGCTGGCGGGAACACGACCGGTGGGAACACCATCGGCGGGACGATCACCGGTGGGAACGTCACTGGTGGCCACGGCGGTCAGCCCGGTGGCCCGGACCACGGCGGCAGGCCGGGAGATGACCACGGTGGGCCGGAGGGCGGGCCGGGCCATTGGCACGACGAGGGACCTGGTAAGCCGGACCACGACCACGACCACGACCACGGCCACGGCCACGGCCACGACGGGAAGCCCGGCGACCACTACGGCTACGGCAACAAGCCCGAAGGCCACGAGGGTCACCAAGGCCACGAGGGCTAGGCAGCAGGCTGCACGAAGCCCGTTCATCGAATGACGGCGCGCGGCGGGATCCTCATCGAATCCGCCGCGCGCCGTAGGTGAGAGTCGCAGAGACCTCAGGCGAACAGCAGACATGAGAAAGACCGGGTGGGTCGCGGTGTCGAGCGGAATTGAATCTGCGGGCGTGAAGGAACTTCATCAGTCCGATTCCGGTCCGGTCCCCCGACAGCATCATGACGAAGCGGCCGTTCCGGGCAAGCAGCTCATAAGAGTGCGCGCAGTGAAAGCAGGGCTGCGCACCGCCGTAGCCCTCTGCCTGCTGACGACACTGGTCCACGCTGTCTTGGTGTTCCTTCACGTGGCCCCCGCCAACCCTGTATCGAAGCGGTACAGCTCACAGATCAACGGGTGGGTGTACCCGCTCTTCGAACAGAACTGGCGGCTCTTCGCCCCGGACCCCGACTCCTTCAACCGGAAAATCCTGGCGAGGACCGCACATACCGACTCCGATGGATCGGTGAGGGTAACCCCCTGGCTCGACCTGGCTGCCGTGGACAATTCCGCAGTCGATCACAATGTTTTTCCAAGCCATACATCTCAAAACCTTCTGCGCCGCGCCTGGACCTCCTATGTCGAGACACACGGAGGAAGCGACACGGCACGCTCGGAACGGGCCGTGATGTTGCAGAAGTACCTGCGCAACATCGCCGCGGACCGCGTCGCTGCCCACAACGACGGCGGCACCTTCGACTTCATTCAGCTTCGGGTCGTCACACTGCCCGTCGCCGCGCCCGGCACAGCAGCCGGGAACCGCCCGCCGGCACCCACCGAGGACCGGCTCCTGCCCTGGTGGAAGGTGACCTCCCATGGGAAATGAGCAGATCCCCCAGCCCCCTTCCACGACCGCCACGCCGCACCGACCTGCGGCCCAAGAGACTTCGCTCGCCGGCGCGGCCCACCAGTGGATCCTCGACCGGATCGCCGCACTGTGGGCACTACTCACCGACCGGCCCATGTCCCTGTACGCCGCGTCGGTGCTGCGCATCGGCTACGGACTGCTCTACCTGATCTTCCTGCTGCGCGAGTTCCCGCACCGTGACGAGATCTGGGGCCCCGACTCCCCGTGGACACCGGCGCTCGCACGACAGCTCTTCGACCAGACGGGCTGGAACAGCGCCCTGGTCCTGTCCGACAGCCGCGCCTACTTCGAACTCTGCTACGTGACGGCCCTCCTCACGTCCGCGTTGTTCATGCTGGGCTGGCGGACCCGCGCCATGTCCATCCTCTTCGCCGTCGTGGTGACCTCGTTCCATGCCAGATCGATCTTCATGACGGACGGGGGCGACAACCTGATCCTGCTGATGGCCCTCTACCTCGTCCTCACCGCCTGCGGCCGGCGCTGGTCCCTGGACGCACGCAGAAACCGGCTCAGGGCGGCACGTGCGGAGAGTGCGCCGGAGCCGGTGAGGAGCGTCTACGCACGGCAACTCCTTGACGCTCGCATCACCTTGACCACGGTGGTGCACAACTGCGGCATCCTCGTCATCGCGGCACAGGTCTGCTTCCTCTACGGATCGGCCGGCCTGTACAAGGTCCAGGGCCCGACCTGGGGCGGCGGCACCGCTCTCCACTACGCGCTGAACCTCGAACTCTTCCAGCCCTGGCCTGCGCTCTCCCACCTCGTGGACGGGTACCCGATGGTGATCGCGATCGCCGGCTACGGGACGGTGCTCTTGCAGGTCGCCTTCCCGTTCGTGCTCTTCGGCAGGCTCAAGTACCCCGTCCTGACCGTGCTGCTGGGCATGCACATCGGCATCGCGGTGCTCCTGGGACTGCCTCTCTTCTCCGGCGCGATGATCATTGCGGACGCCGTGTTCCTTCCCGACCGCTTCTACGCCTTCCTGCCTCACCTGTGGCGACGCGCAGCACGGCGCACGGGGATGTGGCGGTCGGCACCCGGCCGAGGGGCAGGATCCGCATCGGTACCTCCACAGGGCAGAACCGGCGAACCCAGCTCCAAGCGTCGAGTCGGCGCCTGAGGAGCCGTTGCCCTATCGAGCACGGTGGGTGTGAGTTCGAGTGTGGTTGCCCGGTGCCCGCGAACTTTCCCGCCTGGGACCGCGTCCACGCTTCCATCCGACGCTGGCGGACAAAGGCCTGACAGCCGAGTTCCGCGACCGGCTGCGCGACCGGATCCGTGAAGCGGCCGGCCGCGACCGGGAGCCGACGGCAGGCGTCATCGACTCCCAGTCGGTGAATGGCGCCGCCTCGGTGCCAGCCGCGACCAGGGGCTTCGACGGCGGCAAGACAGTCAACGGCCGCAAGCGCCACATCGTGGTGGACGCCCTCGGACTGCTACTGCATCAGCGGCGATCCGGGCGAAGGATTCCGCCTGCTCGTGCTCTCCGACAGTCTCCAGACAGGCGGCGAGCATCCCAGGGGCCCAAGGCATGCCGGCCTCACAGGCACGCCGCAGCAACGGCCGCGCCGAGGGCCTGAGCGAGCACCGGTGACGCACCACGAGCACGTCGGTCCCCAGGGCTGCCGTACGCGCTCCGTGACCGCCATCGGATCCGTCCTGGTTGAAGGGGCAAGTCAGGGGCGCACATGACCATGACCAAATGGTTCTTCGAGTCCGGTCATACTGCGGCGGAGTTCCGCGCCAGGCACATGATGGTCACCTACGTGCGCGGGCAGCTCAAGAACGTGCACGGCCTGCTGGAGGTCGATCCCGACGAGCCGGAGAAGGCGCGCGTCGAGGCGACGGTCGACGCGACCGAGGTGTACACCGGTCAGCCCCAGCGCGACGCCCACCTCCGCAGTGCCGATTTCTTCGACGTCGAGCACCACCCGACCTGGACGTTCGTCGGGTCGCGCATTCAATCAGTGAGCGGAACCGAGTTCGAGGTGACCGGAGATCCCACGGTACGCGGCGTGACGCGCCCCGTAACCTTCGACGTCACTTACTGATCGTTTCAGATGGTGCCCAGGCAACGGAGGCAGATGAGGCAGCAGGCCCGTTCGAGCACGCCCTGGTGGAGGTCTGCCTGTCGTTCGTAGCGGGTGCGGAGCCGTGGGCAATGCTGGGTCGGGTCCCCGAGATAGTCACCAACAAATATCGGTTGTGAACAGCTGCACAGTCCTGCGACGGTGCCTGTGTGTATTGCAGAGCCGTCAACGAGTCTGACATCGAGGCGATCTTAGATCTCTTCGGCTGCGCCGAGCATGCCGCAATCGGGCGCCGGGAGACGACGCGAGCAGACGTGCGTGACCTGCTCGCGAGCCCCGGCCTGGATGTGGCGTCGCGCACGATGGTCGTGGAGTCGAAGGAGGGGCGGCTCAGCGGCTTCGTCGCCCTGCATCCCGCACCGCAGGCTGGCCAACTCCGGGCCCATCTGATCCTTGCACCCGCAGACGGCGCTACGGACACGGCCAGAGCACTGCTTCACCTGCTCGACGAGTGGGTGCTACGGGACGCGCCACAACCCAACACCCCCGTGACCATGTTTCAGCTGCCCAACTGCCCGGCCCATGACCTCATGGCCGCCGAGGGCTGGAGCATCGTGCACAGCTACACGCGCCTCAGAGTCGACCTGGACACCACTGAGTTCCCCGAACCGGCTCAGCCACCCCTCGGTGTGCAACTGCGCGTCGCTGCCGATGACCAGGACCGGCGCGCCGTCCACTCTGTTTTGGAGGACGCGCTGGCCGGGCACTGGAACCACCGGCGGCGTACCTTCGCCGAGTTCGACCGTGACCAGCGACAGCGCGGCAGCTACGACGCGGCCCTGTGGTGGCTGGCCGAGGCCGGTGGGGTCTGTGCGGGTGCTGTCATCGCTCGCGACCCGTCAGAGCGCGCATGGATCGCCTGGCTCGGAGTTCTCGATGCCTACCGCGGCCGCGGCATCGGCACGCAGTTGTTGCGCACCGTCTTCCGGCTCCTCCGGGACCGTGGCCATCACAGCGTGGGCGTCGATGTCGACACCCACAACTCTGCCGGCGCTCTCAGCGTCTACCGGGCCGCCGGGATGAGCGAGCGGGGCACCGCTGACCAGTGGCGCAAGATCTACGCCCACCAGCCTTTCTGACCAATTCAGTTGAGCCTCGGATCTTGCGCTCGGCGATCTTGGTCGGCAGGGTGTCCGCGTGCGTGCTGATCTCGTTTCAAATGACCTGTGGGAGCGCGTGGCTCCGCTGCTTCCGCTCGCTCCCGAACATGGAGCGCAGTTCGGCGAGCGAGCGCAGCTCCTTGCGTTTGGGCGAGCGGGTCCGGTCGGCGGCCTGGCAGGCCAGCCCGTAGGCGGCCCGCTCCCCCGGCGGGTGCCCCTGCCGTTCCTCGTACTCGGCCGTGAGGACGGGGAGCGCGTCCTCGATCTGCTGGCGGCGGGTCGACTGCCATCGGATGAGCCGCTGGTCGATGCCCGCGATCTCCATGACCGGCCGGCGGCCGGGCGTCACCTCCCGCGGCTCCCACGCCCACCCGAGCCGGGCGGAGACCTCCTCCACGAAGCGGAGGGTGTAGATGCCTGTCCGTCACCTGCGATGTCTGCGGCGAAGCACTCACCGACCCGGACACCGAAAACGTCATGCACTTCGACACTTATAACGTCCGCACCATCCAGGTCCTCATCGACCGCGACGCCATCATGACCGGCGCTGCCGCCGGAGGAGTCCAGCCCTGGAAGTACTACGACCTGGCGAGGGCTACTGCAGCTACGACTTCTTCGCAAAGTGCCCCCACCGCCTCGCCTGTGCCCGCTGCCCGTTCTACGTGCCCAAGGACACCACCCGGGGCCAGCTGCTGAACGTGAAGGACGGCATCCAGCAGATGTTCGAACAGCTCGACCTGACCACAGACGAACGCGAAGCCCTCGAAGGCGACCGTGAGGCAGTGGAGGCGCTTCTCGATCGTCTGGCCAACGTTCCCACCCCGGCCGGCCCGACGCCAAGCCAGCTCGGCGCTCAGAAGGCGTTCATCCCCCTCACCGCTCTCACCGGTGGACCTACGCCGGCGTCAGGACGGAGCACAGGAGGTGGCTCGTGACGCCGACGAGCACGCTTCTACTCGGCCCCGTCTGGGGTGGCCCTCTGGGCGTGGAAGGACACCACTCCGCGCCACGGCGACGGGCCACCCAGCGTCTGGTCGAGGTGTTCTTGCGACGCGTCGAGCGAGCGTCGAGCTGCGTTGACGAACTTCAGGTGCGCCTCCTCAAGAGCGCTGTGAATCGGCCGAAGCTCCTCCAGGTCCGTGGACTGGCGGCCATGGAACAGGATCGTGAAGTCCTCCACCACGTCGCAGAGCTGCAAGGCTGCGGTTGCGGCCTCGCGAGTCGCAACCAAGCTCAACGACTGAACGCCCGCGTTGAACGGCCCCCATACATGGGCAGCAGGCTCGCGCTCCTCGAGGAACGCTTCACGCAGCTCAGCTTCCACGGCGCCGAACGCCTGCAGAAACCTCTCGTAGGCGGCGGTCTGTGTCCCTTGCAACCACTGCCGGTTCTGGCTGCGCCGCCCGACGATCCCGCCTGCGATGACGCCCACGACGGTGGCGGCGACGCCGCCTGCGGTGGATATCAGAAGTTCCCACGGGACAGCCATGTCAGTTCCCCCTCAGGCTGGATGGGCTGTTCAAGCGAGCGCTCGTTCACTCTAGTGGCCCGTCACTATTGGTCGGCGGGTCTGGTGCAGGTTCGGGTGACAGGTTCGGTCACGCGGCCTGGAGGGCCGGTGTGGTCATGACGGTCTCGTATTCGACGGGGGTCAGGCGGCCGAGTGCGGCTTGTCGGCGGCGTCGGTGGTAGGTCCGCTCGATCCAGGTGACGATCGCGATCCGCAGTTCCTCTCGGGTGGTCCAGCTGCGGCGGTCGAGGACGTTCTTCCTCAGCAGGCTGAAGAAGGACTCCATGGCCGCGTTGTCGCCGGCTGCCCCCACTCTCCCTATCGATCCGGCCATCCGGTGCCGGTCGAGCGCCTGGACGAACTTCCGGGACCGAAATTGCGATCCGCGATCGCTGTGCGCGATGCATCCGTCGACGTTTTCACGCCGGGCCACGGCATTGTCCAGAGCGGTCACCGCCAGGCGGGACTTCATCCGTGTGTCGATGGAGTAGCCCACGATCCTGTTGCTGAACACGTCCTTGATCGCGCAGAGGTACAGCTTGCCGTCGCCGGTGGCATGCTCGGTGATGTCAGCGAGCCACAGACGGTTCGGGCCACTCGCGGTGAAGCTGCGGCTCACGAGATCGTCGTGCACCGGCGGGCCGGCCTTCTTGCCCCGGCCGCGAGGAACCGGTAGCCGAACTCCGGGTCCTCGCGGTGGGCGTCGAACAGCGCGTCCGCGCGATAGGCCTGTTCCAGTACGGCGTCGGGCACCGGCTTGTCGAGCCAGCGGTAGTAGGGCTGCCTGGCGAGCTTCAGCACCCGGCACGTCACCGAGACGGGCGTTCCGTCCGCGGCCAGCTCCTTCACGAGCGGGTAGATCCTTTTCCCGGCAGATGCGCCTGCGACAGATAGGCCGCGGCCCGGCGCAGGACCTCGTTCTCCTGCTCCAACAGCTTGATCCGCCGACGCGCTTCGCGCAGTTCCGCGTTCTCCCGGCTGGTGGTCCCGGCCTTGGCCCCGTCGTCGATGTCCGCCCGGCGCATCCATTTCCACAACGTCATCGGGTGGACCCCGAAGTCAACGGCCACCTGCTCGACCGTCACACCCGGGCCGCGGTTCCGCGCGACCCGCACGACGTCCTGGCGGAACTCTTCCGGATAAGGCTTGGGGAAGAGGACGACCACCTGGAAGTCCTCCAACGACCCCGACTTCATCACCAAGATGCACCGGATTCTGGCCCTCTACGACACCCCGCCGGACGACTGGCGCGTCGTCTGCGTGGACGAGTTCGGCCCGCTGAACCTGATGCCCCGCAAGGGCAAGGCGTGGGGACCGGTCCGTTCACCGCGCCGGCTGCGGGCGACCTACAACCGGTACAACGGCGTCATGCACGTGCTTGCCGCCCTCGATCTGGCCACGGGCGAGATCTACTACCGCATCCGCAGACGAAAACGCTGGCGCGAGTTCCTCGGCCTGCTCAAGGCCCTGCGGGCCCGCTGGCCCGGGGAGAAGCTGTACGTCGTGCTGGACAACTTCTCCCCGCACAAGCACCCCAACGTCCGGGCGTGGGCAGCGGCGCACGACATCGAGCTGGTCTTCCTGCCGACCTACGGATCCTGGCTGAACTGGATCGAGTCCGAGTTCGCCGCCATCGCCGCCTACGTCCGCCGGCGCAACGCCAGGACCGGGCCCAAGACCCGGTTCGCTCCCGACTCGCCCATCCGGGAATGGACCGAGTACCCCACGGCGGCGTGATCCTCCCTACAGCACCGGAAACCGCTGTTCGGGCAGGAGGTCGACCCCGAACCGCTCGTTCAGGGCGGCCAGGTCCCGGCGGTCCTCGTCATCGAGCTCGTACCCTGAGTGGCACTCCACCTGACCCTGCGCGGTCAAGCACCGCACCGGCTCACCCTGAAGGGTCCCGTTCCCGCCGAACCAGGCAGCCAAATAGACCCACGCCTCGCCGTTCTCCATCGTGTAGTCGCCATTGCCCTCTCCGTCGAACACCACCGGATGGACATCGACACTCCTCCCCTCGGCATCACGCAAGACGAAGCACGAGGAAAGACGGCCCTCCACAAGAACGAAGCCCAGGCCGCCGAGGGCCTGAACCGCATCCTCAGCCTGGTCGACCCGGACGATCAGATCGACATCCTTATGCGGCCGGGTCTGCTCGCCGAGGAGGGCATCAACTCCCCAGCCACCGTCCCCGAGCCACACCTGAACACTCTGCGCCTCCAGAGTCCTGATCACAGCCAACGCGTTCGTAACATCCATCATCATCACGCCAGTATCGCCACAAAAACGACGGACACCTCGGCATTTACCTGGTCAACGCTCTGCCTTTACCGGGCACCGGGTCCACCAGCTCGGCCCAGCTCTGCTGACCGTCACGTTGGACGCGGCTCACGCCCAGGCCCTCGCCGTGCTCCCAGCTGCCCGCCGCGGACTCCCCCGCCAGACGCCCGCCATCGAGGACGAACTCCGCTGGGGCGCAGGGCCGGCCGAGACGGCTGCCGCCTCCCTCGCGGTGGACCTGGCCGCCTACGGGGCCGGAACCTACGGTCTTTCCCGCGCCTCGCTGTTCCGCCAGACTGTCCCGGTCGTTGATCAGGGGGCAGGGGATGAGTGACGGGCGCGGTGGTGGTCGGGTTCCCGTGAAGTCGGGCCGTCGGGCAACCGGCGGGAAGGGGCGCGGCAAACAGCGCACCGCCGGGATGTCCTCCCGGATGGTGACGCGCCTCAGCGTGACGACCGCGATCGCCACGCCGTGCGCCCTGATCGGCCTGGCGATTGTCGCGAGCAATCCGGACTACGGCGCGCTCGGCATGATCACGGGGTTCGTGGTGCTCGTCGCCGGCCTCGGAGTGGTGGCCGGGCTGCGGCCCACCTGGTGGCTGATCGGTCCGGCCCTCGTACTGGAGATCGGGCTGCTGGTGGCATCCAGGCCGGTGGTTCGGACCGAGGTGCTGGTCCTGCGCGGAGTGCGTACTCCGGTGGTAGTGACCGACGCCCACAGCTCCAGGGACAAGACCGGGCGCGTGAGTTGGAAATGCGACCTGCGCCGTACGGACGGCCTGCCCCTGCCGCACGCCACGCTCGAAGGATATGCGGGCTGCTTCGGCCCCTCCGACGTTGGCCGGACCCAGAACCTCCTGGTAGATCCGTCCGGCTGGGTACCTCCGCGAGCGCCGGACGTGGACCATGCAGGCCTGGATGAGGGGATCGCCCTGATCGGTTCGGCAGCGGTGCTTTTCGCAGGCCTGGCCATCGCCGCCGGCCGGCTCAACCTGCGGGCCGCCGGCCGCCGAGTTCGGTGAACGAGCAATGCACCCGGTTCTGCCGGCTCATCCCGGGTATTCCAACAGGCTCCGCAGGTGCGGGCTTGGCGAGGGTGCGTGGGGGCGGAGGCCGTCGCCCCCGCAAGCCCAACAGCCACGAACGTGAAGCAGCGACCGGTCACACTTCACGGAGACAAGTCAGTAGCGGCGAGATGGGCTCCCCAGGGGTATGGGCTCCCCAGGGGTGTGGTTGTCCGTTGTCACGCAACTCAGTCGTCGTGTCATCGAATGCAGCCCAAGGTCTTTGCCACCATGATGCCGGGGGGCACGACCGCCAGCACGTCGTCGGGCAGGAGCCAGCCATGATCAGCGGTGCACATGTCATCCTCTACAGCCAGGACGCCGAGGCGGACCGCGCCTTCATCCGCGACGTCCTCAACTTTCCCGGCGTCGACACAGGCGGCGGCTGGCTCATCTTCAAGCTGCCCCCGGCCGAGGTGGCCGTGCACCCGGCCGACGGCCCGCCCCAACACGAGTTCTTCCTGATGTGCGACGACCTTGATTCCCAGCTCGGCGAGTTCCGCGCGCAGGGCGTCGAGATCACCCGCCCGGTCAGCGAACAGCGCTGGGGCAAACTGACTGCGATCCGGCTCCCCAGCGGCGCCGAACTCCCGCTGTACGAACCGCTGCACCCCATCGCCCACAGCCTGTGACTCCACGGCACTCAGCTGAGCCGACGAGTCTCAGGGTGGCCGCAAAAGCATCGGTGGCGCCGCCGCAACAGAGAGGCCGGCCGCGGCGGAATCGCTTTCGTAGCGGTTCGTAACAGCCCGGCCCATCGCGTGACGCTCGGACGTTGCGTCATCGAACCTAGTCGCCGCAGGTCAAGGCGCCGCGACCGCCTGACTTCGGTGACACGGAACAACAGGACCAGTGTCCTGTCTCACCGAACCTTGACCGATCTCATCAAACTTTGGCCGAGGTCTCCACGGACCCGCCAGCACGCAGCACCCGACTCCGAGGCGCTCCTCGCAACCCGGGCCGAGTCGTACCGGCTCCATGTCGAGGTCCGAAGCAGCCTCTTCCGGCTCCGCCTCGTCGCGCTGGTCCCGCAGGCGCAGCAGCTTGCCGAGCAGGCCGCTGAGATACAGGTGAAGACACGAGAGATCTTCTTCGCTGCCGACAGGGACGGCATGCCCGCCCGAGGCGAGGTGGCGGAGCATGCCGGTGAAGCCTTCGCGGTCCGCGCCAAAGAGGTGCCGGCTGCAGGAGAGTGATGAACCCGCTCAGTGGTCAATCTTCGCTGAGAACGGCCAAAGTTCGGTGAGACAGGACAACCAGCCCGGTGGCCTTGGCGTGGCACTCGCGCAGGAAATCGAACACGTGTTTTAGTGGAGTGGTGAGAGCACCGTTCCGCTTCCCCGAGGACCTGATCACCCTGCAACAGGCGTGGCAGGAGACCTACGCCGCGCTCGCGCAGGCCCCCGCCGGGGCGGGCACCACCGCGCTGCGGCGCCGGCTGATCAGCCTGTCGGCCCGCCTGTGCACCCACCCCTACTGGACGGAGCCCGCCGGCTGGCGGGCCGGCGGCGTCGAGCTCCGCCACGCCGCCCACACCCACACCCCGGCGGCAGGACGGGAGGCCGCGGCATGAGCCGGCCCGTCGACGCCGCACCCGCACGACCCGCGCCCGTCCCGACCGGACCCTGCGTCCGCTGCCGTCGGCCCACCACCCGCTACGGAGCAGGTGCCAGCCCGCTGTGCACGCCCTGCCAGCAGGCCCGGCAGGAGCAGCAGACCGGCCCCTGACCGTGACCGAACCCCCACCACCCGTACCGATCACGCTGCTGCTGCCGGACGGGCAGACGATCGAGCGCGTACGGCTCTACGAACGACTCCAGCTCGACACCGGACCGTGGGTATACCGCATAGCCGTCCCCCTCTGGCAGACGGCCGAAGGCGGCGGCGAGCCGGCCGAGTCAGCCCTCATGCAACCAGCGAACTACCAGACACCCACCATGACAAGGCCGGCGCCGCGCCGCCACACTCCGCCTCGCGCTCAGCGCCACTTGTGACTGCTCGGCCCGAACTCCCGTGGGCTGCCGAGCCAGTCCGTGAGCGCCGCGTCGGGCGTGTCACCTCGCATGCCGTCCACCGTGCGCGGATCATCCGCTGTGATCTCCCGCGCCAGACGCTCGGCCTGGAGCAGGGGATCCTCGTCGGTCACCGGTCGTACGAGCCCGATGCGCCCCAGGGAACGCCAGGCGCCATCGGGCTGGAGCGCATAGGTCCGCAGGGCGAGGCGAATCTCGTCGAGGACCCCGGGGGTCGCCCACGCCTGATCGACTTCACACGTCCAGGTGTCGAGCCACGTGGAGTGGGCACGCAGGATGCCCTGGAGTTCCCGGGCGACGGCGGCGGAGGGCCACTCCCACCCACGGTCCCGGGTGGCCCGTGCCACCTCGGCGTCGTACTGCCCGGCATCGAAGCGGTATTCGTAAGAGGAAATGTCTTCGGGCTCCTTACAGGCCCACACCACCGTGTCGCCCTCGCGTCGCATGACGACATCGAGTGCGGAGCGGCAACAGCACCACGCCGCAATTTCTACTTCGTGGGGCACCTCCCCCACCGAGAAGGGCCCATCCGGCAGCAGCCATCTGAGAGGGTCACCGCAGACCGCCCCGTAGTAGTCGTGCTCGATGAAGTCCGAGCCGTCGATCAGGGGGCGGACCTCGGGGTTGTCGTGACGGTCCCGCGGATCCGAAGGGATCACATCGATACCGAAGACATTCAGATGCGTACGCATGGGCCCAGCCTGGGCCCGGCAGCGGGCGGTTGTCACACCGTTTTCCCCTGGTCGTCGGCCCGGCCGAGAGGACCCGCGCGGGCACCCGGGCAGGTTCCGGCGCGGGAGCCGTACGGTCGGGGTGAAGATGGTGCGCCCGCAGCCGGCGGCGGACAGCGCGTTCCGCAGCCGATTCCGGCGTGAGGCGGCTGCCGGGCACAGGCGGGCGGCCGGCGCCCGAACCTCGGTTACCACGACAAGCCAGCCACCCGCCCGGTCACCGAAGCTGGAGGAACGTGGAGCCGACACGCCCCTGGCGATCACCGCCAGTGATCGCTACACCTCGCCGGTTACGCCCGGACAACGCAGCGACGGACGTGACCAAGAAGCTCGCCTCGCGCCAATAACGGGCGCCCCGAACACGGCCTCGACTGAAGAGCTGGCGTATGTCACACCACGTCAGGTGGACTGGCCGTTGACGCGGTACTCCTCGAAGGGCATCGAGTCCCATTCAGTATGTGCGCCGTCGCGCGTCACCATGAACAACGGACGGGATCGGAGGTCCTGCCCAACGAGTTGTCCGCGAATCAGTACCCCGGGATCATCCGGTCCGGCGTAGCCCTCGGGCGTGTAGCGAAGGTACGCGTCCGCTGCCTCGGCATACGCGGTTGCGTCACTCTCCAGCTCCGACAGGTCTCTCCCGACCAGGGGGAGTCCGTGGTACGCGACCTGGGGACCGTGCACGGCGTCGGCAGCGATGCAGAACAGCCCTACAGCCTGGCTGACGTAGGCCGTGACGGCAGGCGGTGAAGGAGCCACCCCGCGACGGTGGACTTCGATCTTCCAAGTCGGCGAGAAGATCGCGTGGTCCCGTGCACAATCGCTGACCTTCGTCTGGCCGAATGTCTCAGCCGCCTCGACCACTTCGTCGATGGTCATACCGAACCGGAGCGGTCCGACGCCGACAGCCGGCGAATAGGACCACTCGTCCCGTTCGGCGACTCCGGTCTTGAACGCCATAGTCACTCCTCTGGAGACACCTGGGCCTTGCCGCTGCCCATCATGTCAATCGACGACCAGCGGACCGCCGGTGCCGCCGAGCGCGCGCAGATCACTCAGCGCGAGCCCCCATCTGGGCTCGGCCGCGAATACGCGACACCTGAACATGCGAGCTCACCAGTCTCAAGCCCCGGGATCGTCTCGGCGGCCTGCGCCGACATCGGCACGACCGAAAGGCCGCAGCACCACGCTCAGGCACCTCCACACGACGCGCCCGGCCCACCGCCTCCAGGCTGCGGCGCTGCGAGCCACGCGGCTTGGTGGAGGGCGCCGTACGGCCGAGTGCCGGCGGGACCGGGGCGGCGGGGCGCAGGCGATCACTGGGCGCCAGCTACGGAGCTGGGTGAGCTGTCGGTTGCGCCCCTGCTGCCCGGAGGATCTCGGCAGCGTCGGGGTGAGGTCCGTTGTTCGCCCAGTCCAGCGGGGACATTCCTGTGCCGTGGTCTTCGCGAAGGTTGGGATCGGCACCATGTGCCAACAACTGCCAGATCGTTTCGGTGTGCCCCCAGCAGGCGGCTGCGCACAGCGGTGTGCCCTCCGAGCCGCGGCCGCTGCTTTCGGTGTCGGGAGAGGCTCCGGCTTCCATGAGCAAACGAGCTATCTCGGCCTCGCCCTGCACTGAAGCCAGGTACAGCGGAGTGGTGCCGTCACTGTTCCGTCTCTCTGGACTCGCTCTACTGCGCAACAGGGCCTTCGTGTGCATGGCGTCGCCTGCCAGGACTGCTTCGAAGAGGTGGCGGGAGAGCTTCTTCTGCTTGCGCTGCTTCATGGCTGGTGAAACTAGCGGGCATGCGGCTGCGCAGGCGAGGTGCGGCTCTGGTCCACTTCTTGTGGTGCCTCACGGACCGTGAGGTCAGTGGCGTGTGGTGGGATGGCCGGACTCTGTTGTTGATCTTCTGGGAGCCCTTCGTGACGTCCTCGTACCCGTCGCTGACTCGTGCCTTGACCGAGACTTTGGTCGATGTGTTGTGGTTCATCGAGGGGTGCGAAGACGAGCAGATGGACCCGGACGACGCGGTCAAGGTTCTGGAGGGCGTTGCCCACGTGGTCAGCACGCTGCCGACTGATCAGCAGCGGGAGCTGATCGAGCTGGTGGGAGAGATGACAGCCTCTGAGACCAACCTGGCTCGTCGCGAGTTCTTGGAAGGGTTCCCGGAGGGCTTCGGCCTCATCGACGATGCGTCCTGAACAGCCTTTTCAGGAGTAGAGCAGGACGCGCTTGCGGAGGAGCTCGAAGCCGGCGCGGCCGAACATCTGGCGCTTGAGCATCTTGATCCTTGACATGGCCTTCGACGACTCCAGAGTTCCACGGCTGCGAGAGTCCGGCGGTGACGGCGTCGAGATCGCGTTCCAGGTGCCGGGCGAATCGTTGGAGGCTGTGCAGGTCGGTGGTGGTCACGGCTTCGATCCAGGCCGGCAGCTGGTGTCCCTGCAGCTCGGTGAGCATGTGGGCGAAGGAGTGCACGTGACCAGCGAGTGCGTCCAGTTCAGGGCAGTTCGCCAGCATGGTCTTGAGCTGGAGCCGGTCGCCTTCGGCCAGGGCGTCGGGGTGGGTGAGGATCCAGCGGGTCACGGCGCGGGCGGACGGCGGCCGGGGCCGACCGGCTGGGGCTTCCCGCGGGGATTCCGGCTGACGTGGTCGCGAACGCTGCCGTAGCCGTCCGGGTAGCCCTGTTCCTTGATTTCCTCCCACAGCTTCCAGGCGTTGGTTCAACCCTCTTGAGGGCGGCGCCGGCGGCGGAGCCTACCGRTCAGCGTCCAGGCGCCCAGTGCCGAAGGGCATGCCCGGATCGGACGTGGCGTGGGCGAGACCGTTTGGCGCTACTTCTGCGGCGCGGTCAGATCCGGCGTGAGGATGGCTTTGACCACCGGCTCGTAGGGGTTCGGCGTCTCCCACGGCTTCATCTTCTTCCGCGGTTCGGCAGTGCCCTCCCTACGAACTCGTAGCCGACGCCGTACCTCCCATGAGAGCCCGCAGGACAGCCGGTCTGGTTGCACGGCGGATCGCCGCCGTACAGGTCGACCTGGCCCGTTACCGTTTTCGTGGCTCCGCAATGGGGCCTCCGGCCTTCGGGTCTGGCATGACTTCCCCCCTTGTTGTTGATGATCCGGGGGGTGGTGTCACCGGGTCCTGAGGCATCGACGGACCGCTGATGAGGGGCTTGAGCCCCGGCTCCACCCGGGCCGGAAGAGCTCCCCGTAACGTGGATGTGGCAGCCCGATGCCGAGGCAAGGCCGGACGAAAGCGTGGTGGAGGGGCCTGCACGTGATCGACACCAGCATCATCGACGTCTTCCTCGGTTCGGATCACCCGCCAGATCCGCAAGGCCGGACGGCGCCGCCTGGTCTCGCTGCTACGGCCGAAGGCGCCGCGGCTGGTCGAGGAGATCTTTGCCGCGTTGGACGAGCAGACCGTCATCGTCCCGGGGACCGAGGCGGCCGCGCTGATCGTCCCGAGCCTGGCCGCCTCGCTGACGGCCGTCCTTGACCAGCGGAAACTGCTGGCGGGGCGGATCGAGGAACTGCTGGAAGCCCACCCTCTTTCGAAAGTCCTGACGTCGATGCCGGGAGTCGGCGTCAGGACCGGAGCCCGGATCCTGATCGAGGTCGGCGACGGCAGCACCTTCCCGACCGCCGGCCACCTCGCCGCCTATGCCGGTCTCGCCCCGGCGACCCGCAGCGTGGCAGACAGAGTTCCACCCGACCACCTTGACCAAAGACATAGGGGCCCCCGCTCTCCCGACCCCTCACTTGTGCGCAGCCACCGGCTCTCCGAGGGTCTCGAAGCCCGCCGGTGGGCGACGGGTTCGGCGTCAGCACGAATCGGGGTGCGGGGGTGAAACATAGATCGCGGACAGCACCCCGTCGCCCCGCACGGTGACCGGGCCGGGGGCGGTGGTGTCGACCAGCTTCAGGTCGTACGGCAGGGCCGTCAACGGGAGGTCTTCGCCGAGGTAGCTCACCGAGAGCGTGCCACGACAGACCGAGGGCCCCGGCGGCGCGGTGTCGGGCACCCGGCCGTCCTGCGGGCCGACCGCATGGGAGGCGATGCCGATCAGGGTGTACGAATATTCGTAGCGGGCCCCACTGACGAAACTGGCCGCGTGCGTCTTCTTCAAATCGACCCAGTAGTGGGCGAGCTTCACCGGGACCGATTCGCACGGGCGCTTGATGTCCTCCGGAGTGAAGTTCAGCCCGGAGGAGTCCAACATCAGGCCCTTGGTCTGGTAGTCCCCGCTGGCGCTGCGGAGTTCCTTCAGGTAGCCGGTCAGCTGTTCGACGCTCATTGCGGCGGTCTTCACACACTCCTTGGGCGCGGTGGGCAACGCGCTCGCGGCCGGAGCGGCGGAGCCTGTGGCGGGCGCGTAGTGCACGAGTCCGGAGTTCGAAGGAGCCGGGGCCTTGGCGGCGGGCTCGCCCCCTCCTGAACATCCCGAGACCGCCAGAAGCACGGCCGCGAAGGCGGCGGGCACTACCGATGACGCACGCGCGCGGTGCATGTGTCCCTCCAGGTGCAAATCGAGACGGCTTCCCCGGACGGATCCTCTCAAGTACGGAAGGACCGCGCAGCCGTTCGGACAAGGAACCGGCCCGGGCCGACGGGCCGGACTGTGTACGCGGAGACCGATCCATTTCCATCCGTCCGGGCGTCGTCGTGCAGGGCTTCGACGCCGACGAGGAGTACGCCAAGGTGTATGCACTCCCGCAAAAAGCACTCTTCACGGCGAACCGGGCGGGCGTGGCCCCCTTCGTCATGCGCGGCCGCGAGTACCCCGTCGCRCTCAAGGCTGCACCGGCCCGGCCGCCGGGTCGACCTCACAGTCCTCCGCACCCGCGGACCACCGCACCGCGGCACGCGAGCGCACTCGACAAGCCCGTCGGACGGCGGCTGAGCCAGAAGAGGGTTCATGGAGCACGTCGCGAACACCTACGCAACACGAAGGCCCAGTTCAGAAGCCATCTAAGAAGCCGTTGCCGTCCCGATCACGGAGTCTGTCGATCGAACGGCAGTCTCGATAGGGTGATCGCGGACCTTGCCCGGCATGAGAGCGGAGCCTGGCGGTATGCGGGGAAAATCAAGGGGAGCGGACGGCCGCGCACTGCTACGGTCGGGCGCCATGAGCTGGCTTCCCGATGACTTCGTCCACCCCGTCCTGGTACCGCTGCCGGGCGGTGGTCATCACCTGCGGCCGATCCGGGAGGCGGACACCCCGCTCGACTATCCGGCTGTGATGGGTTCGCGCGAGCGGCTGTGGACCATCTTCGGCCCGGCCTGGGGCTGGCCCGCGGCCACCATGACCTACGAGGCCGACCAGGCCGACCTGTTGCGGCACGAGAAGGAGATCGCCGCGCACCAGTCCTTCAACTACGCGCTGTTCGACGCGGTGGAGACAGCTCTGCTCGGCTGTGTCTACATCGACCCACCGGAGAGGGCCGGCGCGGACGGCGAGATCTCCTGGTGGGTGGTGGACGAGCTGGTGGGCAGCAAGGTCGAGAAGGCCTTCGACGCGCTGGTGCCGCAGTGGATCGCGGCCGACTGGCCGTTCGAGCAGCCGCGCTTCCTCGGCCGCGAGATCTCCTGGTCGGACTGGCTCGCCCTGCCGCAGCATCCCGACACGTAAGTGGCTGCTGCCCGTACCGGTCTCGAAGGCTGTCGGTCGAACGGGAGTCTCGATCGGGTGACTGCGGCGGTTTCCGCGCGTGGAAGCAGGGCTTCCTGGTAGCTCGGGGGTGCGATCCCATTCCGAGTGGTTCCCGGAGGCCTTGTTGTCCTTGTTGTACGTGCCCGGGCACGTTGACTTCAACTCGCCCGCCGTGTCGTGCGATTGCCTCGCGCATGTGTACGGCAACGCGGCCGACCATCCGGACCGGGTACGCCGGTACCCGTCGGACATGACGGACGCGGAGTGGGCGGCGGTGCGCCCATTGTTGCCGGTGCCGGCCTGGCCGGAGGGCCGGGGCGGGCAGCCCGAAGGCGTGCCGTCCCTCCTCGAACAGGAACGCCTCCCTCGGCCGGGGCCCCCAACCGCGAGCGCCCTTGCCCTGTACGAACCCCCGACAGGTACGCGATCTTCGCCATTACGTAATCCCGGCAGGCCACGGCCTCCTTCCGAGCTGTAGGAATGGCATCCCTCCATCCGGAGAAGAACTCCTTCAGCGCTCGCTGCGACGGCGGCACCCGAAGCCCGAAGTCACCGCGGTGACGGGGCCGGTTGAAGGGGTCTACGGGCGATTCCACGATCGCCCCGAACAGGCGGTGAATCCCGCCTGCGTATCGCTGTTCCAGGAACGCGAAGTAGGCATCAATCTTGTTGATCTTTCGCTCGGACGGTCGAGCGGGCCCGCCTCCCCGGACCTGCGAAGTACCGGTCCATCACAGACGCGGTGAGCTGCCACGGCACGATGCTGTAGTGCTCGCACACCTCCAGCGCCGGCTTGACCAGCTGTCGACTGTCCCGGGCATCAGACCCGCGGCGTCTCGCGCCCACTGGTACTCAGCAAGCATGGCGAAGAAGAAGGCCCGCTGATCCGCTGTCCTGCTCTGGCAGAGCGACGTGCATGGAGAGAGAAGACCTCGGCCAGCCCGACGTCCGCACTGCTGCCAGTGACCGAGGAACGGGTTTCGGAATCTCCCATGAACCCGCAGATCACGAGTGCCGCTCGCAATATCCGTGAGCAACTGAGGTGATCTCACCCCCTTGAAGGACACCTCGAACACGGGACCCCACCAGGCAGATCTCCTCGATCGCGCCCTCCCTGATCGCCGATGAACCCGTACGTACTCCAGTAACGAAGTAGGCCGGCCACCGCACGGCGAGGGCGGCGCCGCGAGCGCGGGCGGCGGCCCGACGCTGCAACACCCCGAACGACGACCGACCCTCTTCGGTGTGCCAAACGACCAACTCGCCATCCAGCACCAGGCCGGCGGGGAGCTGCGCCTCGGCGGCGGCCGCCAGATCCGGCCACCGGTCCTACACAGGGGACCCGCGCCGGGTCTGCACCAGCGCGGCGGGGCCCGGCACGGCTTCCGCAGCCTGCGTGAGCATCGGCTCCACCGGCGGCCTGAGCACCATCCCGGGCCTCCCTCGCACCCTCCACTTCCATGGTCGGCCGAACCCCTCGGGGCGTCCTGCCGCCTCATCCATCCGGGGATCAGGTGTGCACTGAGCGTTGTAGTTGGTTCTGACCGCGCTTCCGTGATGAGCAAGCCCTTTGTATCGGGCGGCCAGCTCACCCGTTGGCTGTGCGCCGTGGCGGTCATCGTCCCCGGCTGTTTGGGGGAACTGTGGGCCACCCGGCCCTTCTCCCACCCAGCGCGGGCATCCATTGCTGAAACGAAAGAGAGAGACGATGCCGCTCTATCTATCAAGGTTCAGCTACACGCCGGAGACGTGGGCGAGGCTGATCGGTCACCCCGAGGACCGCGCAAAGGCCGCTCAGTCGTACATCGAGTCCGTCGGTGGGAAGCTCCACGGCTTCTGGTACGCCTTCGGCACGCACGACGGCTATAACCTCTGGGAAGCCCCGGACAACGTGTCCATGGCCTCGGTTGCGCTGGCGATCAGTGGCGGTGGCGCGCTGAGCTCGTTTGAAACGACCGTTCTCCTGAGCGTCGATGAAACGCTGGATGCCCTGCGCAGAGCCGAGCAAGTCCGTTATCGGGCTCCTGGCAAGTAGCGGCCCGGCGAGCCGGCCTGCTGCCTCAGGCGGGCTGGGGCGCGGCCGCCCCTTTCAGGCGTATCCGTCACGGAAGAGCGGTCAGAACCCTTCAGTTGTCGGGGTTCGCCATCTGAAGTGCTCAGCCTGTCGGAGTCGCACCCGGGGACGCCGGGCCTGCCTCAGCCGAGCCCGGCCAATTCGGCGATCGTCCCGCCGAGCACCCGGTCGCGTACCTCTCCCGGGCTGGTGACCCGCTCCACCATCGCTCGGGCGAGGACTGGGTCTCCGTACGGGGCGTCCGAGCCGAACAAGGTCCGGTCCGGGATCTCCTTGATGGCCAGCCGGACCGAGAAGACGATGCTGGCAGTGGAGAGCTCCAGGTACATGTTCGGGGTGTCCCGGACCAGCTCGACAGTCTCCATCCAGTTCAGCCCTCCGAGCTGGCTGACCACCAGCGGAACCGTCGGATACCGGCCGGCGAGCGCTGACAGCGTCCTCAGGTCGTCCGCCGTGGTGGGGGCGGATCCGTGCACGACCACGGGCAGCCGACCGTGATCGGCCGCCGCCTGGAGCACCGGTTCAATCATCCCTGCCCGTCCGGGCGGCGGCGTCAGCTCGCCAATCCCGTGCAGTCCACGCCCGATGACCTCGCGTTCCACGGTCGCGGCGATTTGTTCCGGCTCCAGGTCCAGCGGTACGGAAAGGAAGCCGATGAACCGCTCCGGCCGTGCGGCGAGTGCGGCGTCCAACTCCCCCCACGCGCAGCGATACCCCTCGGCCGTGCCGGCCCGACCCCCGATGGCCTCGTGCAGGATCGCCATCTCCCGACGCAGCGAGGTGAGGTCAGCGGCCCGCTCCGGGTGTGGACGGGTGGCGAACAGCACGGCACGGTCCACCCCGGCCTCGTCCAGTAGCCCCACATGTGCCTCGACGGGGTCGTGGACGTGACTGTGTGCATCGATGATCAATGGTTCACTCCCTCCTTGACGATCGGCCCCGGAATGCGGCCGACCAGTCCACTGTTGCTCCCTGACACGGTGGGAAGGTCAAGTGGGAAGAAGCTGGGCGATGCTGATCGGTGAGCTGTCACGTCGTGTCGGAGTCAGCGAGCGCCTGCTGCGCTACTACGAGCGGATGGAGCTGATCCACTCTGAGCGCCGCACGAACGGCTATCGCGAGTACGACGACCAGACGGTGGAGACGGTGCGGCGCATCCGCGCCTTGTTGGCCGCGGGCCTGCCCACCCGCATCATCCGTCAGGTCCTGCCCTGCACCTTCGACGAGGCAACGCTGCGCCCCTGTCCCGGCATTCTCACCAGCCTTCGCGACCAGCTGAACGTCCTCGACCAGCGAGCCGCCGACCTGGAGACCGCGCGTAGCCTTCTGCGCCAGACGATCGCCGCCACGGAGAACTCAGCAGGCTAGGACCGGACGGCGACCGCCCAAGTCCCGCGCATCGTTGAGTTGTCGCAGGTGAGAACCGTAGTCACCCTCTCGTCCGCCAACCGCGGCGCTCAGGGCCGCCAGAAGTCGGACGCTCATCCGCCAAGTGAAGCGCTCATGTCCCGTGCCAGCGAACCTTGATCGAGTGCCATCGAGGTTTGATCAGCGCTCTGAGCGAACCCCCCACCTGAGGCGGGCTTGCCTCGGGTGGGAGTTCGAGGGTGTTGTTCAGCGGGCGAGTCGGTGGACGCTGCCGCAGGTCGACATGACCCAGCTACCCGACCACTCCCTGGCCGACGACGCGGTCGGCCGGCTAGGGCTGGGCGGCCGTTCCGTATGCGGCGCCGAGCGCGGAGAAGACCATGGCGCTCGCGCTGCCCATCACGCCGAAGAATGGACCGTAGATCGGCTGCTCAATCTCCGCCACCGGCCCGTCGGACGCTACTGCGGAGACCGGAGGCCGACGAGCGCGCTCGCTCCGAGGAGCGCGACAGCGATACGACGCATAGGACTTCCTTCCAGGTGCGGGGTCGTATGGACCCCTGCCGCTAGAACGCGATCATCACGCCCGTGGTTTCTGCCTTGTCGTTCATTCGATCCAGCGAAAAGTGCTCAAAGCCTCGGTGAGAACGCTCAGCCTTCGGTGAAGCGGAACACCACCCGGGTGAGTCCCGCCGCGTCCACACTCGACCCCAACTTCGAACATGCACCCTAATGGGAAGGGACGTCCTCCGCCTGCATGCAGATACGGAGTCGGCGCCTCGCCCGTGTGCCCGGCATGCAAGGAAGCACGGGCGGCGCAGTACGGGAAGTAGCGATGTCCGCACCACCACCGGCCCACACCCCGCGCCTGGACCTCCTCCGCTTCCTTGAGCGGGTCCAGGTCCAGGACCTCCAGCGCACCCGCGACTGGATAGCCACCGAAGAACGTCTGATCGCCGCCCAGGGCGGACGCCGGCCCGCGCCGCCGCCCGCACAACAATGCGGGCCACCACCGGGTGGGGGTGGCGGCCCGCCGCGTCTGCTCCCGCCTCCCGCCCTGCTACGGGGCGGGGGTGAACTCCACGTCCGTGCCGCCGCAGCCCGCCGCGACGTCCAGCAGCCGGTCCCACTCCAGCTCATCCACCGCCAAACCCCACCGCAGCTTCGTCGCCGTCCGTCGAGCATGGCGCCATCGCGTCGGGGTGTGTCTCCGTCGCCCCCACCGACGGCAAACCGTCCCGTGCTCGCGTGGGCCTCGCCACTCCGACGGCGGTCCCGGCCCCGGATCTCCCGGTGCGGGAGCATGCCTTTCCGCGGTCGGCGCTGCCTTCGCAGGCGGTGCCCGAAGCCGTCGCGGCCCGCGCACCTGTCGCGGCGGCTCCCGCCGAGGAGATGCCGGTGTCGGCACGCCCCCCTCAGGTGGCACGGCCGGTGCGGCGGGACGACCGGCCGGAGACCCGGGTGCGAGTCGAACGCAAGAGGACGCCGTCGGCGAAGCCGAAGCGACCGCGGTCGACGGTTGGCGTTCCGCAGGCCAAGCCGAAGGCGAAGAAGGTGCGGCCGCCGGTGCCCTCGACTCCTCGCCGGGCGCAGCCCCGCCGGGGACCGGAGAAGGTGGACATGGCCGAACTCTGCCGGGCCTCAGACGGCGTCACGAGTCCCGCGATCACGCAGCTCTGCAGGTCGTCGCTCAGCTGCTGTGCAGGACTCCGGTGCGGGCGGCGATGCCTCGGAGTTCGGGTGTGGTGCGTCCGGAGAGCAGCAGGCCGGAGACGAGGGATTTCACGGCTGGGCGGGCGTGGGTTTCCTGCGGGGCCCAGTACTCCGCCTGGAGGAGAGCACGGATGCATGCGTCACGTCGGCCCCACTGCGCGAAGGCCTTCGCGCGGTCGGTGAAGTAGAGGGCGCGCCGCTCCATGGTGGGAAGAGCCTGGGGGGCGAGAGCATCTGCTGCGGCAATGGCAGCCGAGGGATCTGCGGCGGTGCTCTCCGCCGAGATCAGATGGAGCTGCACGGTGACCCAGCTGAACCCGCCGTTGGTGTCCCGGAGGTGGGTGACGGAGCCCAGGCTCTTGGCGATGGCAGTGGCCTCGCTGGTCAGTTCACGCATACCTGCCTGGTCGCGTTGGTGGGCGACGGTGTAGGCGGCGCACTGGACCAGCAGACCTCGCTGGGCGATCCCGGCGTTTCCTGGTTCGCGCAGGGCCGGATCCTGGGCGGCGTGCAGGGCGAGGGTCAGGGCCTGGTCGTGCCATCCCGCCTTTCGGGCGAGGACGGCCTGCTGGCGGGCCGCTTCGGCTACCGCGACGGGCGCGCCGCCGGCGGCGGCGAACTGCCGGGCGCGGTCGGCTGCCGTCCAGCCGAGTTGCGGCTCGTCGAGCTTGATGAGGATGCGTGTCGCCAGGAGGTAGGCCCGTGCGAGCACGGGGAAGTTGTTGCTGTTGGACCGGTGCCCGGCGGAGATCAGGCGTGGGAGCCGTAGGGCGAGGCTGGAGTACGCGCAGTCGTTGAAGTCTGCCGAGGCGCGGTGCAGTTCCGCCGAGAGGCGGTCCGGGGGCGTGTCGGGGGCCGCGCGGCCGAGTCCCAGCATCGCGTCGCGCAGCCCAGCGACGAGCGTCTCGCCGAGTTGCGCCTCCTCGGTCTCGGCCGGGGTGGCGCCGGCGAGGGGGGCTCCCATGGCGGCAGCCGCGGTGACCGCCAGGTTCGCGAGCAGTTGCCTTCGCGTGCGCACCAGGTCCTCTCCGTCGTTGTGGCACGACACCGCCACCCTCCACATCCCGCCCGGCGCCTACGACAGCGCGCTTCGTCTTCCAGCGGACGGCCTCTGACGATGTTCTCCTCTAAGGGTCCGGCCAAGGCAAGCCGAAACCCTGTGGAGCCCGTCTCCGGGGGGTGGAATGATCTTGGGCGACTGCTGAAGGAAGGGAAGGTCAAAAAGGTGTACGTACCGTCATCTGCACGAGCTCTCGATGATGACGAGCGTGAGCTCGTGGAGCTGGCACGCCGCACCATAGACGCGCATACCGACGCCGGGCCCGACGAAGACGGGATCCACACGGTGGGCGCCGCGGTCATGGCCGCCGACTACCGGATGTTCGCCGGCGTGAACCTCTACCACTTCACCGGCGGGCCCTGCGCCGAACTCGTAGCTCTGGGAGCTGCGCGGGCCCAGGGCGCCCGCCAGATGCGCTGCATCGTCGCCGTGGGAAACCACGGGCGCGGGGTCATCGGCCCGTGCGGGCGCGATCGGCAGGTCTTCGTGGACTACTACCCCACCATGCGCGTCATCGTGCCCACCCCCGCGGGGCTCAGGTCCGTGCTCGCCGCCGACCTGATGCCGCTGGTTCAGCGATGGACCCCGGAGGCGGGCATGAACGGTCTCGACCCATTGCTCTACCAAGACCCCGAGGCGGCCGGTCCCCCGATCATTCGGTTCAACCCCCGCTACCTCGAAGTCGTCCGCTCCGGCGCCAAGACCAAGACCACCCGCTTGCGGGACCCGGCGCAGCTCGGCCCGGCACGGCTGGTGTTTGAGAGCGACCCTGAAGTCGTCCTGTCGGCAGAGGTGACCGGCATCAGGCCCTGCCTGGTCAGTGACCTCACCGACCAGGACGCCCAAGCTGAAGGGCTGACGACCGCAGCCGAACTCCGGGAAGCTCTCAAGGGCCACTACCCAGATCTGGCGGAAACCGACGAAGTCGACGTCATCACCTTTCAGACCAACGACATGAAGGGCGCCGCTTAGAGGTCGACATATCCCGCCGTTTCATCCTGGGATCGGCTATTTGGTCAGCTGTGTCGGGTCGCGCCGGGAGATGGTCTTTCGCCGGTGAGGCGGCGGGCCATGAGGCCGGTCATCGCGATGTGGATGACGGCTTCGGAGCGGGTGGGCAGGGTTTCGTAGTCGCGGGCCAGACGGCGGTGGAGCATGAGCCAGCCGTAGGTCCTCTCGACCGCCCACCGCTTCGGGATCGGGGTGAAGCCCCTGGTCCCGGGCTTGCGGCGGTGATCTGCACATCGATGCCGAGGGCGGCGGCCTGTTCGACGAGGTGCTGGTGGTGGCCGCCGTCGACCCCCACCCTGCGGACTCGGGTGTGGTCGGCGGCGACCTGGTCGATGAGGCGGGTGCCGGCGACAGAGTCCTGCACGCTGGCCGCGGTGACCAGTACTGAGAGGAGAAGGCCGAGCGTGTCGGTGACGATGCTCCTCGGCCTGGCCCTCAATGCGGACCTGCTCGGTGGCCAGGTGTCGGCAGTAGCCGGCGCGGGACGCCCCGGTCACCCGGCAGATCCGCTTGACGCCGAAGTCGGCTCGGTTCTCGGAGATGAAGCCCAGCGGCGGGATCTCACTTCATCTCCCGGGCGAAACAGGCGGCTGCCCGGCGCAGCAGGTCGCGCTCCAGCCGCCACTCCTGCCCGGCCTTGAGCAGCCTTGCGTGCTCCGCTCGCAGCCGGGCCGGCTCTCGGCCGCGCTCCCCCTGCCGTCGCCGCCCCCGGGCACGCCTGGGCCTCGTCCTTGCGGACCCACGTCCGAAGCGACTCCGCGGTGATGCCGAGGTCCCGTCCAGTCGACGGCTACCGAGACGGCTCCCATGGCCAGGGCGCTCGGCGCGGCGAGGGGGACGGCAGTGGGCCGTCCGCGCCGCCGGGACGGGACGGGCGCACGGGTCGTGGGCCGGCACCGGCCCGGGTCAGGCCCCAGCCGTTCTGGTTCCCGCGAGCACTTCCGGGCGCAGCAGGGCGGCGAGCCTCTCGGCCGGGAGCAGGCCGCGCTCCAGGACCAGCTCCGCCACGCCGCGGCCGGTACGCAGGGCCTCCTTGGCGATGTCGGTGGCGGCGGTGTATCCGATGTGCGGGTTCAGTGCGGTCACCAGGCCGATGGAGTTCTCGACCGTCGCGCGCAGGGTGTCGGTGTTGGCGGTGATGCCGGCCACGCAGCGCTCGGCGAGGGTGAGGCAGGCCGCGTGCAGGTGGGTGACGGACTTCGACAGGGAGTGCAGGATGACCGGCTCGAAGGCATTGAGCTGGAGCTGTCCGGCCTCGGCGGCCATGGTGATGGTGATGTCGTTGCCGATCACCTCGAAGGCCACCTGGTTGACGACCTCGGGGATCACCGGGTTGACCTTGCCGGGCATGATGCTCGAGCCCGCCTGGACCGGCGGCAGGTTGATCTCGCCGAGGCCCGCGCGCGGTCCGGAGGACAGCAGGCGCAGGTCGTTGCAGGTCTTGGAGAGTTTGACGGCGATGCGCTTGAGGACCCCGGACATCTGGACGAACGCGCCGCAGTCCTGCGTGGCTTCGATCAGGTCGGCCGCGGTGACCAGGGGCAGCCCGGTGATGTCGGCGAGGTGCCGGCGGGCGGACTCGGCGTATCCGGCCGGGGCGTTGAGGCCGGTGCCTATGGCGGTGGCGCCGAGGTTGATCTCGTGGATGAGCCCGAGGGCCTCCGCGAGCCGGCTGCGGTCCTCGTCGAGCATGACGGCGAAGGCGGAGAACTCCTGCCCGAGCGTCATCGGCACGGCGTCCTGCAACTGGGTGCGGCCCATCTTCAGCACGTCGTGGAACTCGGCTGCCTTGCGGGCGAAGGCGTCCTGGAGGACGGCCATGGCGTCGAGCAGGCCGCGTACCGCCGAGACGGTCGCGATCCGCACGGCGGTCGGGTAGACGTCGTTGGTGGACTGGCCGAGGTTGACGTCCTCGTTGGGGTGCAGGTGCCGGTAGTCGCCCCTGGCGTGTCCCAGCAGTTGCAGCGCCCGGTTGGCGATGACCTCGTTGGCGTTCATGTTGGTGGAGGTGCCGGCGCCGCCCTGGATGACGTCGACGACGAACTGGTCGTGGAGCTTGCCGCTACGGATCTCCCGGCAGGCGGCGACGATCACGGCGGCCTTCGCGGGCTCCAGCAGGCCGAGTTCCTCGTTGGCGAGGGCGGCGGCCTCCTTGACGGCGGCGAGGGCGTCGATCAGGTGCGGGTAGGCCGAGATCGGCGTGCCGGTGATGGGGAAGTTCTCAGTGGCGCGCAGGGTGTGGACGCCCCAGTAGGCTTCGGCGGGGACGTCGCGGTCCCCGAGCAGGTCGTGTTCGCTGCGGGTGGCGGCGGTCATGGGTGTGCGGCCCTCTTCCTGAGGTGGTGGGTCGGGTGATGAGGCGGATGGAGTCAGGCGGGGGCGGGGGCGGTGGGCGGGTTCAGCAGCGGCACCGGGCGTATGCCGCCGACGGGGCGGCCGCCGCCGGTCATCGGCTCGCCCTCGAACCCGACGAGCAGCCGCGGGTCGGCTCCCGCCCAGGCGAGGGCGGCTGCCGTGACGGGGATGCGCGCCCGGTCCGCCCCGTCGGCGATCTTCACCGCGACGGCGCTGCCGTCGGGCAGTGCAGCCATCTGGATCCCCTCGAAGCCGTCCTTGGCCAGCAGCCCGGGCACCGCGCGCATCAGCTCGGCCGTGTCCCGCCCGGTGCCGGAGGCCATCTCCGGGTGGAGGCGCAGCGCGTCCGCCACCCGGCGCTCGGCGGTGTCCGGCGCGGCCGTGGCGATGCGCGCCGCGGCTCGGGCGAGGCCGTGCAGGGACACCGAGAACAGCGGGGCTCCGCAGCCGTCGACGGTGACGTGCGCGATGTGCTGGCCGGTGAGTTCCCCGACGGTCTCGGCTATCGCCGTCTGGAGCGGGTGGGCCGGGTCGAGGTAGGTCTCCAGGGGCCAGCCGGACAGCTTGCACAGGTACAGCATCGCGGCGTGCTTGCCGGAACAGTTCTGGGCGAGCCGGGAGGGCCCGCGGCCCTCGCGTACCCAGGCGTCCCGGACTGCCGGGGCGTACGGCAGGTCGGGGACGTTGCGCAGGTCGTCCTCGGTGAGGCCGGCCCGTTCGAGGATCAGCCGGGCACCTGCCAGGTGGTGCTCCTCGGCGGAGTGGCTGCCCATCGCGAGGGAGAGCAGGGCTCCGTCGAGCGGTAGACCGGCCCGGACCATGGCGACGGCCTGGACCGGTTTGAGGGCCGAGCGCGGGTAGCAGGCGGTCTCGATGTCGCCGATGCTCAACCGGACGTCGCCGTCGCTGTCGAGGACGACGACGGAGCCGTAGTGGATTCCCTCGATCACGCCGCCCCGGGTGACATGGGCGACCGGTGCGTACCGGGGCTCGCGGATCGCGGGTGCGTCCGCCAGGAGACTGCTGTGCATCACTGCCTCGTTCGGTGGTGGGTTGCTGCGGGCCGGTGGCGTGCGGCGGCCTCGCCGGCCCGGCCCGGGGGCCGGGCCGGCGTGCCTCTCAGTCCTCGGTCCCGGCGGCGGCGCGCGCCACGCGGCCGCGGACCGCGTACCAGCCGGCGACCAGCGCCGCGGCGATCAGCGGGACGCACAGCACGGTGGTGCGCGCGGCCCCTCCGTCGGCGTACATGAGGACCAGGACGGAGGCGAGGAAGGCCAGCGTCACGAGTTCGGTCCACGGGGAGCCGGGCAGGCGGTAGGCGGGGCGGGTCAGTTCACCGGCACGGGTCTTCCGCCAGAAGAGGAGGTGGCAGACCATGATCATGCCCCAGGTGGCGAGGATGCCGATGGCGGCGAGGTTGAGCACGATCTCGAACGCGTCTGCGGGGACCACGAAGTTGAGCCCGACGCCGAGGACGCACATGCCGCTGGTGAGCAGGATGCCGCCGTAGGGAACCTGGGTGCGGCTGAGGCGGGCGGTGAAGCGCGGGGCGGAGCCGTTGACGGCCATCGAGCGCAGGATGCGGCCGGTGGAGTAGAGGCCGGAGTTGAGCGAGGACATGGCCGCGGTGAGGACGACGAGGTTCATCACGTCGCTGGCCGCCGGGACGCCGATGTGGGAGAGCACGGTCACGAAGGGGCTCTGGCCGGCGCTGTAGCTGCTCCACGGCATCAGCATCGAGAGCAGGACGACCGAGCCGACGTAGAAGAGGCCGACGCGCCACATGATCGAGTTGATCGCCTTCGGCATGATCTTCTCGGGGTTCTCGGTCTCACCGGCCGTGACTCCGACCAGTTCGACGGAGGCGTAGGCGAAGACGACGCCCTGGATGACCAGCAGCATGGGCAGCAGGCCGTTGGGGAAGATCCCGCCGTTGTCGGTGATCATGGCCGGGCCCGGGACGGTGCCGTCGACGGGGTGCCGGGTGACCAGCAGGAAGATCCCGATCGCCATGAAGACGACCAGCGCGCTGACCTTGACGATGGCGAACCAGAACTCCAGTTCGCCGAAGAACCGCACCGAGATGAGGTTGACGGTGAGGACCACGGCCAGGGCTATGAGCGCGATCACCCACTGCGGGACATCGGAGAACAGGCGCCAGTAGTGGGTGTAGGTGGCGACCGCGGTGATGTCGGCGATGCCGGTGGTCGCCCAGTTGAGGAAGTACATCCAGCCCGCGGTGTACGCGCCCTTCTCCCCGAGGAACTCCCGGGCGTACGAGACGAAGGCGCCGGAGGACGGCCGGTACAGGACGAGCTCGCCGAGCGCACGCACGACGAGGAACGCGAAGATCCCGCACACTGCATAGGCGACGAACAGTGAGGGCCCGGCGTCGGCGAGGCGGCCTCCCGCGCCGAGGAAGAGCCCGGTGCCGATCGCACCCCCGATGGCGATCATGTTCACGTGGCGGGGTTTCAAGGACTTGCTGTAGCCGGTGTCCCCGGCGTCGACGTGACGGGTCGTGGGGCGCTTCTCGCCTTTGAGGAACTGCTCGCTCACGCCTCGGGTCTGCCTTCCGTAGGGGTGACCGTGCGCTGGGGGCGCACGATGTCGGTGAGGGTCGTCTCGACCCGCAGGAGGTGGTGGGACATGGCCTCCACCGCGTCGTGCTCGCAGCCGTCGACCAGCGCCTCAAGGATGGCCCGGTGCTCGCAGTTGGACTGCTCGCGCCGGCCGCCCAGTTCGTTGAGGAAGGTCGACTGACGCGCCAGTGCGTCGCGGATCTCCTCGATGACGCGGCGGAAGACGGGGTTGCGGGATGCCTCGGCCACTGCCAGGTGGAAGACCGTGTCCATCGCCACCCACGCGGTGGTGTCGGTCTCCTGCTCCATCCGGTCGAGCAGATGGCCCAGATGGTCCAGGTCCTCCGCGGTACGGCGCAGCGCGGCGTACCCGGCGACCGGGATCTCGACGTGCCGGCGCACCTCCAGCAGGTCGCTGGCGGCGTAGTCGCCGAAGGTGGGGTCCTCGACCGTGTTCGCCAGGACGAACGTCCCCTTGCCGCTCTTGGAGACGGTCAGGCCCATGGCCTGCAGGGCCCGGAGCGCCTCCCGCAACACGGGCCGGCTGACCTCCAGGGTCCGGCACAACTCGGCTTCGGAGGGGAGCTTGTCGCCCACGGCGTACTCACCGCGCTCGATGGCGCTGCGCAGGTGGCCGAAGACCGCTTCCATCGCGCTGACGCGCCGGGGGGCCTGGCCAGCTGTCTGGCTGTCTGACAGGTTCACGCTGTGATCCTGTCGGGTGGGCCGGAGGGTGTCAAGACACCTGTGTCGGGAAAGTCCGGCCCGGCGAGCTTCGTACCGAGGGCACCGTCCGTCCGGCCACCGGAGCGGGCTCGGCGCTCGCGGCGGAACCCGCAGCAGCCACCAAGGCGTGCACGACCGGCGCGGCGCCGCCCATCTCCGGGTGCCACTGGACACCCACGGCGAAGCGGTGCCGGGTGCTCTCGATCGCCTCGACGGTGCCGTCCGCCGCACGGGCGGCCACGACGAAGCCGGCCCCGAGGCGGTCCACCGCCTGATGATGGTGTGTGGCGACCTGCCGGGTCCCCGGGAGGAGGGCGCCGATCCGCGTACCCGGCACGGTGGTGACGGCATGGGCGCCGAAGTGGCCCCGGTTGGGGTTGTGGCCGTGATGGCCCACACTGTCGGGCAGGTGCTGGATGAGGGTGCCGCCCGCGTGCACGTTCATCAGCTGCATTCCCCGGCACACTCCCAGCACGGGTATGTCGCGGGCGAGGGCGGCGACCAGCACGGCGTGTTCCCACCGGTCGCGCCGGCGGACCGGCAGCCCCGTGCTCGGGTGGGGCGGTGCACCGTACAGGGCGGGATCCAGGTCCTCGCCTCCCGTCAGGACGATCGCGTCCAGACGCTCGACCACATCGGCCGCGGCCTCCGGCGCGTCCGGCGGCAGCAGAACGGCGCGGCCGCCCGCCGCCTGGAGGGAGCCGGCGTAGGCGGAGGGCACCAGTGCGGCGGGCAGGTCCCACTCGCCCCACTGGGCGTCGGCCAGGTAGGTGGTGAGTCCGATGAGTGGTGGATGGGGCATACCACTTCCTTCCAGGGCATGAGGGGTGATCGTCGACGGCCGGATCCCCACCCGCCCCGCCGGACGGTCGCCGGCCACGGCGGGCTGTGGCAGAAGGCGGACGGGGCGCGGGCGGACGGGCACCCCGAGGGCGAGGGGAGCGGTGCTCACTCCCCGGGGGCGCGGGCTTGCGTTTTTCTTGCTGCGAGCAAGAATCCTGCTGGCGTTCATCCGTAATCACAAGAAAACACATCTTCGCGACAGATAAGTGAGCCTTAACCCCGTGTACGGACTCGACCCCCGCCTGCTCGCCACCCTCGAAGCCGTCGTGCGCCACGGCTCCTTCAACGCCGCCGCACGCGAGCTCGGCTACAGCGCGCCCGCGGTCTCCCAGCAGATCGCCGAACTCGAACGCCGCGCCGGCCTCAGAGTGCTCGAACGCCGGCCCGTGCGCGCCACGCCGGCCGGCGAAGTCCTCCTGGACGCCGAACAGGGCGTCCGCAACGCGTTGGCGACGGCATCGGTGGAACTCGACGCCATGCGCGCGGGTACGGCCGGACGGATCCGGCTCGGCGCCTTCGCCTCGGCCGCCACCGGCATCGTTCCGCGAGCGCTGGCCCAACTCCACGCGGCCTACCCCCAGGTGCAGGTCAGCCTCTGCCAGCTGGAGCCCGAGGCCGGCTACAACCGGCTCAAGCGGGGGGACATGGACCTGGCACTCAGCTACGACTACGACTTCATCCCCGTCCCGCCGCCCCGGATGCTGCGCCGGACCCTGGTCGCACGGGATCCGGTGGTGGCCGTGGTCCCGGCACATCACCACCTGGCCGACAGGGAGGTCATCGACCTGGCCAGCCTCGCGTCGGAGACCTGGATCGCGGCGCCGGAGGCCGCACTGCGCCTGGAACTGCTGTCCCAGATGGCCGAGACGCCCGGCTTCCAGGCCCGCCTGCAATACGAGGGCGACGACTTCAACACCGTGCTCGGCTTCGTGGCCGCAGGCCTGTGCGTGGCCGTCATGCCGCAACTCGCCCTGACCCGCGCCAACACCCAGGTCGTGGCCCGCCCGCTGACCGAGCCGCAGTTGACGCGCTTCATCTACGCGGTCCGCATCGACACCCGGCACGCCCCGCGCGCTGTCCTGGACCTGGAGCAGATGCTCGCCGCGGAAGCGCTGGCCGCGCTCTCATGAGGCTGCGGCGAGCGGCAAAGGAGACAAAGGAGATATAGGAGACAAGCGGAGCGTGAGCACACGTGAAACGCGCCAAGTTGACGGCGGCCGCACGCGCGTAGACCGGGTCGTGACGCCAGGCCCCCCGCGTGTCCGGCTACCGGACGCAGTGGCTGAAAATTAAACTATTGTCTGCCGGGCGCCCTACGTTTGCGGCGGTTGACGTTCCAGCGAGAGGAAACCCCTCATGACCGCCGCCGAAAGCGCGCCGAGAACGGCCCGCGTCCTCACCGGCTACCGCCCCGAGGACGGCTTCATGGCCGTGCAGCTGGACCCGCCTCCGGCCGAGTACGTATGGCACGACGAGCACGCCGAGCAGCAGGAGCAGCGCTACGGGCCGGGAGTGGAGTACCGCCAGTGGCTGGCAGTGGACGTGGGCAGCGGCGCCGTCTGGTTCGGCGACCTCGACTGGCGGCCCTCGCACGAGGACCTCGGCAGTCAGCTCCCCGGCCTCCCCCGCAGGGCGCTGGGAGACGGGGCCATCCCGGCCCCCGGAGTCATGGTGCAGCTGCTCGGCCACCTGACCCATGACGAAGGGCGCGGCTGCTCCTGGCGCTTCTTCACCGCCGAGGAGCTGCACGCGCTCGCGCTGCGCATACTGCCCGCCGTGCAGCGGGTCGTCGACTCGATCCACCGGATCGGCCCGGAGGACGAGCTGGAGTGGTCGGCCGAGGCCGCCACCGCCTGGGACGACATCGAGGAGGCCACGACCCACACCGTCGACTCCTCGGGCGAGCTCCGCTGGCCCCGGCCCCGCACGACACCGACCCCGGCCTGGCGCATCGAGGTCGGCGCCTTCCTCGCCATGAACCCCGACCTGTGCGACCCCTCCTGGGGCCTGGCCACGGACGCGGACCTCGACGCCTACGCCGACTACCGTCCCGAGAGCGGCTACGACGGGGTACCGGGTCGGATGTGCCGCGCCGCCGACCGACAGATCGAGGACGGTTTCACCTTCTACGGCCACCGTGCCGCCCTGTACGCCTACCGCGCGCAGGCGTGCGGCGGCCGTACTCCGACGGACGCCGGCGTCTGGCTGGAAACGACAGAGGCCGGTCGAGGCACCTGGGAGGCGGCCAAGCCCCTCGGCGCCACGCTCGCCGATGTCCCGGACTGCGTACTGGAAGCTCTGGCCGAAGGGTTCCAGAGCGCTGCGCACGAGGAGGGGCTCGTCCTGATGGGCCTGACCGCCTATCTGCGCCGGCTGCGGGCCGAGGAACGCTCCGCCGTCGATCAGCAGCTCGTTCGCGAAGCCGAGGAAGTCGAACGCCACGAGAACATGCTCAAGGACTTCCGCGCCGCACGGAACCGCACCGTGACACGGATCCTGGCCTGGTCCGACGGTCGCAGTGACGGGGAAATAGCCCGCCTGGCGTCCATGCCCGACGCCTACGTCACCAGCTGGCGGGCCCGCCTGACCGACGAACCGACGACCGCCACCCCCTCAAGCTGAAGCGGCCGGCTGGGCCGAGACGCTCACGGCCGGGCGGAACCTGCGCGCAGGGCTGCGGGTTCGGGGTGGCACAGCCGGTGAGTCAGGCTGCGGCCGGTCCGCCGAACCAACGGCTCGCGGCCTGCTCGAACGCTTCTCCGTCAGGGTGACGATCACCTGCCCAGGCGACCACGCCGTCGGGCCGCACCAGCACGGCACCCGACCCGAGGTCGTTCCTCGCAGCCCCGGCCGCGTACCGTATCCGGCCCTCCCAGCCCGCCGCCGGAGTACGCAGGCGTCGGTCGATGCTGAAATCGAGCACGACACCCCGTCCGTCCTCCATGAGGTCACCGAGGCGGGTGCCGTCCTCAAGACAGAAGTCGGGGGCGCTTCGGCCGACCAGCGGATGTTCGCCGCCGAGGTCGTACCGGATCCACGATCCCGACAGCCGCTCGAACACGTAGGTCGCTCCGTCACGGGTCGCGATGAGATCGCGGACCACGGCCTGGATCGCCTGGGCGTACGGCTCCGGCCGCATGGTCGCCACCTGGGCGCGCGACCAGTCGAGCACCGCCGCACCGATCGGATGGCGCTCGACGGCGTAGGTGTCGAGAAGCCCGTCCGGCGCGCACCCGCGCACGGTCGCCGCGAGCTTCCACCCCAGGTTCATGGCGTCGCCGATGCCGGTGTTCAGCCCCTGGCCTCCCAGGGGGGAGTGGATGTGGGCCGCGTCGCCCGCGAGCAGGACGCGTCCTCGCTGGTAGGCCGTCGTCTGCATCGCCCGATCGGTGAAGGTCGAGGTGATGTGGACCTCGTCGATGGTCACGTCGGTACCGGACACGCGGCGCAGAACCGCCTGAAGATGGCCGCGAGTCGGCGGCTGCGAGCGATCGAACGCACCGCCGTCGAAGTCCATCATCGCGAAATAACCGTGGGCGGGCATCCGGATGTACATGCCCGTCGGCGTCAGGTGGAAGCCGGGGCGCAGCTTCTCGGGATCGGCAAGAGTGGCTTGCATGGTGTAGCCGGTGAACTGCGGCTCGGTCCCGGCGAATTCGAAGCCGGTGAGCCTGCGCACCGTACTGCGTCCGCCGTCGCAGCCGACGAGCCAGCGTGCCTCGTACGCGTCCGCGCCGGCTCGTGCGACCACGCTCTCGCCGTTCTGGGAGACGGCCGAGACCGTGACGTCGCGCCTGATGTCCACGCCGAGCTTGGCCGCCTGCTCGGACAGCACCGTCTCGACCGCTTCGAGGTCCGTCATCACGGATTCGAGTGCCGGGCCGGGAAGCCGGAACGGCAGGGCGGCGACGTCGACCTGGGCCCCGTCGAGCATCATGCCGGCGAAGTGCCCGCCGAGCCGAGGGCGTGACGGCGCGCGCGCCCCGGGCGCCGCACCGAACACCTCCTGATCGCCCGACGCCGTCAGCAGCGGTTCCAGCAATCCGCGCCGGTAGAACGCCTCGACCGACGCGGCGGACAGCCCTCGCCTCCCGAGCGGGGCTGCCCGTAACGGGGAGCCGAGCCCCGACTCCCGTTCGAGCACCAGTACGGAACAGCCCGCGAGACCAAGCTCGCAGGCAAGGGTCAGACCGACCGGACCGGCTCCCACGATCACAACGTCATGCACCAGAGATCCCCTCCTCGGACTCCCCGCCGGATGGATACCCGGCAGGACCTCTCGAAAGGTGTCAGCCCCGACCGACGTCGCACCGACATCGCACCGACGGGCCCGACAGGCCACCGACACCACCGGCTCGGCGGCATCGAGGGCCTGAGCGAGCAGGCGGAGACACCTCGTGAAGCCAAGCGGTCAAGCTGCCCTGGGGGCAGCTGCTGGGCTTGTCCGCCCGGCCGGCTCGCATAGCCGTCCCGGTCGACACCCGGTTTGGGGAGGGGGAGGATGGACGGAGCGTGGCGCCCATGCGATCAGTCCGGCGCCACAGCGGCGCCACAGCCGTACATGCGTTGTCGTGCTGTGGCTGGAGGGCCCACTCCCGGAACGCCGGCGCGGCGGCTTGCCCCCGTGTTTCCGCGGCACCCTCTACCCATCGCGAGGGAGGACATGCATCATGGCCCGGCGCAACCGACGCAATGCCGTCATCTCGCTCGTCGCCTCGTCGTTCGTACTGGGGGCCACGGTCGCTCTAGCGCCCGCCGCCGCCGCGACACCCGCTCTGGGGACGTACACAGTCAATTCCGAGGGCAACGGGACGCGGGTGACGATCAGTGGTTCCGGCTGGGAACCCAACCAGGCACTGCCCGTCAACAACGGTGAGACTCAGCCGCGCGCCAGAATACGGCCGCGGACGGGCGACGGCCCGCTTGAGGTCACCCAGGAGGAAAAGGGCATCGTCATGCGGATACCGCTCGAAGGTGGCGGTCGGCTCGTGGTCGAACTGAGCCCGGACGAGGCCAGCGCCCTCGGCGACGCACTCAAGATCGCTTCGTCGGCTGATGTCCTTGATCAGTGAGACGTGGACATCGGCAGGGAGGGCCGGCCGATGACAGGTCAGAGCGCGGCGAGGACGCACACCGTCACGAACGCCACCTGGAGGAACGTCCGCGGGATCAGTGGCATGACCGGCTTCCCCTGGAGCGTGAGCGCTGACCGGGCGGCGTGAACGTTGGCGGGGAACATCGCCAGCAGCATGACCGTGAGCGCGATCGCGGCCACGGGGCGGGTAGCGGGAAGCAGCAGGCCGCCCGCTCCGGCCAGTTCGAGCAGGCCGGTGGCCGTCACCAGCAGGTCTGCCCGGGGCAGCGCAGGCGGGACCATGGCGATCATCTCGGCTCGGCGACCCGTGAAGTGGGCGACGCCGGTGACCGTGAACATCAATGCCAACGCGACACACAACGCGGGCTGCCAGCCATCCAGGACGGAGAGGCCGAGCAGTCCGGCGAGGCGGGCCAGGATCCAACCGACGACGAGCACGATCACGGGAGCCATTGCGTGTCCATCCTTCCGATTCCCTCATCTTGACACTGGAAAGATTCGCCGACCGTGCTCATCTTGTCAATGCCTAGATCTGGGTTAGGCTCGATCCCATGACGACCCCTGCCTCCGCGTCCCGCCCCGCCGCCGACCGCCACGGCTACCACCACGGCGACCTTCGCCGTGCGCTCCTGACCGCAGCTGTCGAGGCCATCGAGGAGTCCGGCGCCAGCGCGGTGAGTCTGCGCGACCTTGCCCGACGAGCCGGGGTCTCCCATGCCGCACCCGCCCACCACTTCGGCGACAAGGCAGGCCTGCTCACCGCAGTGGCTGTCGAAGGGTTCGACCTGTTCGCCGACGCGCTCAACGCCACGTGGGAACAGACCGGCGACTTCGCCGAGGTCGGTGTCGCCTACGTACGCTTCGGGCTGACCCATCGCGGGCACTTCGAGGTGATGTTCCAGCCCGCCCTGTGCCGCACGGACTCCGCCGAACTGACCGCCGCCCGGGCCCGCGCGGCCGAGTCACTGCGCAGCGGCGCTGCCCTCATGGCCGCTCGCGCTGAAGACGGGGACCAGCAGATCGCCACGCTGGCGGCCTGGTCACTGGTTCACGGGTTCACGGCCCTGCGGATCAGTGGCACGCTCCCGCTGGCGGCGGACGCCGACCCGGAGAGCGTGGCGCGGCAGGTCACCAGGTTCCTCGGCCGGTAGGGCGAGTTCGGCGAGGTGGCAGCGGTCGTGGAGGGCGCGGCGCCGGGGCTGCGTGGCCCGGTGCCCGAGCAGTTCCGTCGAACGCCGGGCTGCCACCACGTCACCGTGGCGGAGGTGGCCGCACGGTCCCGATTCCCTTGCCGCCCGGGTCGGACGGGGGCGGCTGCGGGCGGGGCCAGCGTCATGGACGGGTGAGAACCGGGCACCCGGCCCCGGCGGGTTCGGCCGGAGTCGGGGTACCCGCCTTCTCGACCCGAGAGGTCCAGAACGTGTCGGGACTACGGCACGAGGACGATCTTGCCCTGGACCCGGCCGGTTTCACTGAGCTCGTGTGCCTTCGCGGCCTCGGCGAGCGGGAGGGTTTCGGAGATCGTGGGACGTACTCCGTGGGTGTCGACGAGTTCGGCGAAGGCGGTCAGCACGGAGGGGGTGGGTTCCAGGAAGAACTCCACGAACCGTACGCCGAGTTCGGCGGCCCGGGCCGTCACCTCGGTGCGGTCCACGCCGACGCCGACGACGTCGACCAGGATGCCGCCCGGCTTGAGGGTGGGCAGGGAACGCGGACCGTAGTCGTTGCTGATGGTGTCCAGCACCGCGTCGATGCCGCGCAGGGCCGAGAAGTCCTCCACCGTGTAGTCGATCAGCTCGTCGGCCCCGAGTCCGCGCAGGTAGTCGTGCTTGGCGGCGCGCGCCGTGCCGATGACGTACGCGCCCCGGGCCTTGGCGATCTGCACGGCGAGGTGGCCGACACCGCCGGCCGCGCCGTGGATCAGCACCCGCTGGCCGGACCGTACGTCGGAGAGGGTGACCAGGGCCTGGTAGGCGGTGAAGCCGGAGATCGGCAGTGCGGCGGAGCCGACGTGGTCGAGGGTGCGCGGCTTGGGCGCGATCCGGTCTTCGGTCACCACCACGTGGTCGGCGTGGCTGCCCTGCGGCGGGACGGTCCAGCCGTAGACCTCCTCGCCCACCGCGAAGCGGGCCACGCCCTCGCCGATGCCCTCCACCGTGCCGCTGAACTCGTGGCCGAGCACGAACGGCGGCGGGCCGAAGAAGTCCACCTTGCCGATACGGACCTTCCAGTCCGCAGGGTTCATACCGGTGGCCCGTACGCGCACCAGGACCTCGCCGGGGCCCGGCGAGGGAAGGGGTATCTCGGCGAGTTCCAGCACGTCGGAGCCGCCGATGACCTGCTGTGTGATCACTCGTGTCGTCGTCATGCGGAACATTCTGCGCTTGATGATCTTGAGAGAGAAACGGTTTCGTCCCCGGCCCGGCACGAAACGCACCGTCCGTCCAGTACGGCGATGTCTCCGCGCAACCGCCACCCGATCGACGCCCGGCCCTCCCCGGCAGGGTGTTCGGCCGCCCTGCCGGACGGATGGATGGGCCCGGCGGGTCCGGTAGGTTCCTGGGCGTCAGATTGTTTGATCTTCAGATCGGGTGGGGACGTGCGGATACGAAGTGCAGCGGCGACGGCGGTTCTTGTGACGGGGGCTTCGTTGCTCGGGGCGCCGGGGGCGATCGCCGTGGACGACACGGTCGCGCTCACCGCCACCTTCAACGACCCGGCAGGGACCACGGCCCAGCAGGACGCGATTCGCAACCAGCTGATCTCCCTGGTCAACCGGACGCCGGCGGGCGCGGAGATCAACGGCTCGGTCTACCTGATCACCGACGGTGGCGTCAGCGGCGCGCTGGTCGCGGCGAAGCAGCGCGGGGTGAAGGTCAAGCTCATCGTGGACGGGGACGCGGTCCCGGACGTGGACGCGAACGGGAAGGCCACCGGGTCGGAGTACTCGATGCTCGCCGCGGCGACCGGTCTGGGCACGGATCTCACCGCGGATTCGTATGTGCTGGCCTGCCCGGCGAACCGGGGCTGCATCGGCAACCGCAGCCTCGGCGGAAGCAGCGACACCGGCGCGATCAACCACAACAAGTTCTTCCTGTTCTCCAAGGTCGGCAGCACCGACAACGTGGTGTTCCAGACCTCGGCGAACCTGACCACGAGCCAGCGGCGGAACCTGTTCAACAACTCCGTGACGATTCCCGACGCGGGCTCCGGCCTCTACGCCGGCTACCGCGCCTACTGGCAGGACCTGCAGACCATCGGCTCCACCGGGACCGGCCTGGCCACGTACTACAAGACCCAGGACGCCGGCCCCTACAAGACCTACTTCTTCCCCCGCCAGGAGAAGGCCGGCACCACGTACGACAACGACGCCGGCACCGACACCGTCGTGTCCCTGCTGAACAACGTGGACTGCGCGGGCGGCGCCACCCAGATCCGGATCGGCATGTACGCCTTCACCCGTCTCCAGGTCGCCGACAAGCTCGTGGCCCTGAAGAACGCCGGCTGCCGGGTCGAACTCCTCCACAACGGCGAGGACGGCAACCTCGGCACCGCCGTACAGACCTCGATCGCCGGACGCCTCACCTACGCCGCCCGCTGCTCCGGCACTGCCGTGGACGGCACCGGTGCCTCCCGCACCATCGGCATCCACTCCAAGTACATGCTGATCGAGGGCACCTACCTGGGCGGAGCCAACCGCAAGCTGGTCTTCACGGGAAGCCACAACTACACGATCCCGAACCTCCGGGCCAACGACGAGACCCTCCTGAAGATCGACGATCCGGGCGTCTACGACGCCTTCAAGGCGAACTTCGAAACCATCAAGACCAGCCCGCACTGCACCGCCTGGTAAAAGGACGCGAGAACGCCCGGCCGGGATCACCTCGCCGGGGCGTCTTCGCGCACCCCCCGACGGGTGGGCCAGCCCCGCGTCAGTCGACGAGGGTCTGCCGGGCCTGCAGTTCGGAACGGACGAGCTCCAGGAGGCGGCCCGTCCAGTTGCGGCCCCGGCCCCCGTTCTCGCCCCAGAAGCCCGAGTCGGCGTCGTCGTAGAGCACGGTCGCGTCACCCGTGGCGAGCAGGATCGCCGCGAGGTCGGGGTGCTGCTCGTACTTGGCGCGCAGCAGACGGGCCATGACCGCCGTCCGGACCTGCGCCCAGCCCTCGCGCCGCGGCGCCGCGGCCGCGACCGTACGGGCCTTCGCGCCCGACTCCGCCGCCACGACCGCGGTCCGGGCCTCCGGTTCGGCGACGGAACGGGCCCAGTAGGCGTGCGCCACCGACGGGTAGGTGACGTCGCCGACGGTGATGGGGGCGGGGTAGTCGTTGCGCAGGGCCTGCTTGCCCGGGTCTTCGAGCGCCCGCTGCGGATACGAGTGGTAGATCTTGACCGCGGGGGCGAAGGACTCGGCGGGCCCGTCGGCCGGCACCCGTGAAGGGGCCTTCGCGAGCCACTGTTCGCGTTCCTCGAAGTAGGCGACGGCCTCGTCGTACTCCTCTCGCGTGACCGTTTCGTCGGGCTCGTCCGGGGTCCGGCCGCCGGGCCCGGCCACCAGGACCTGGAGGGGGTGGTCCTTGCGGTCCATGTCGCCGAGTGCGTAGAGCCGTACGGTCTCGGGGACCTCCAGGTAGGCGGCGCGGGCGGCGGCCCGGTTGTCCTCCGTACGGTCCGCCATGAAGACGTCCACCGCGGCGAGGCAGCGGTCGGTCGAGTCGGGGCGGCCGTTCAGCTCGTCGATGGTGTCGCGGACTTCGGCGAGCAGCAGGTCCGGAGTCAGCCAGGTGCTCGGTTCGCCGAACGTCCACGAGGCCAGGTGGTGCGCGGAGGCGCGTCCGCCGTCCGGAAGGCTGGTGGCCACCCATCCGCAGCGGAGCTTCTGCTCGAACTCGTCGAGGGTGACCAGCTCCCAGCAGTCGACGAGGCCGTCGGCGTAGACGAAGAGGTCGGTGAGGAAGTAGGAGCCGCCGTTGCATATGAACGCGTGCCGCCAGGTTCCGGGTATGCGGACGCCGTCCGCCGTGCGATGGGTGATCCGGTTGCCGATCATGCCGTGATGATGCCGGACGGACCGGCCGCGAGGTACCTCGATCGTGCGTCGAGGGCGCCGTGTGATGATGTGCGTCCACTCCGGGGAGGCGATGGTGCTGAGAAGGGGCGCGCGGTGGGCCGCGGGCGCGCTGGCCGCGGTCTGCGTGGTGCTGCTCCTGGGCCCCAGCGCACCGAGCCGTGGCTTCCCCCTCGCGCGGCCGCTGCCGTCCGACGACGCTGCCGCCGCCGGGGAGGTCGTACCGGACCGGGTCGGCACCTGGAACATCTGCAATCCGTGCGGTGGGAGCGGGCTCAATTTCGGCCGGGCAAGGGAGATCGCCACGGCCGCGCCGCAGGTCATCGGCCTGCAGGAGGCGTGCGTGCGGGACGTCGAGGAGATCCGCAGGTACCTGGAGGAGGTCTACGGGCTGGTCTACCGGGTCGAGTACGGGTCGGTCCTGCGGAACTGGAACCGCTGCGGGGGGCTGCCGTGGCGGCCGGGCGGCTTCGGCCAGGCGATCCTCTCGGCGGCGCCGATGACGGACCGGGTGAGCGTCGAATACCCCGACGGCGGCTCCGAGGACCGCGGATATCTGGCCGTCACCACGCTGGTGGGCGGCCGGGCCGTCCGCGTCTACGACACCCACCTCGCCGAGCGCCGGCAGGCAGAGGTGCGGGCGGGCCAGGTGGAGGTGCTCGCCGCGGACGTCGCCCGCCATGACCGTGCGATCGTCCTCGGCGACTTCAACGCCGTGCCGGACGCGCCCGAACTCGGTCCGATGTGGGCCCTGGCCCGGGACACGGACCCCGGCTGCCGCCCCTCGCCCGGCGGCGCCGGAATCGACGCCTGCGCGGCGACCACCGATTGGAACAGCACGTTCGACTACGTGTTCCTCCGCGGCACCACCCCGCGCACGCACCGCGTCCGCCCCAGCCCGTACTCGGACCACCACCTGCTGTACACCGACCTGAACCGGGGGTAGCCGTGTCTGATGGCTGCTTGTTGCCGCCGCTACAGCTGCCTTGCGCGGGGCCGCACTCGAACGGGCCTTCGACGTGGTGGTCATCTCGATGGGTCAGTTCGACGGCACCGACCCGGGCTTCCTCGGAGTCGCATGAACCGGCTCACCCCCACCCGGCCCCCACACCACGGCCCGCACCACGGCCCGCGCCGGGCCTCGCGGCCGGGCCCGGCTGATCCGCCCGCCAGGCCCGTCGGCCGCTTTCACGCCCGAACGGGCGCGGTCGCCGGGGAGAAGGTCCCGCGGTACCGACCGGCGGGTCAGTGCACGGCGGCCGGGGAGAAGCCACCGGGGACCAGGAGGCGGGGTTCGGCCGTGCCGTCCGCCGGGACCGACCAGATGTCGTCGGCGCGGCCCCCCCGTCCCGGGAGGGCATAGGCGACGGTCCCGGCGTCCAGCCAGGCCGCTTGGTCGTCGACGCTGCGCGTTTCCGCGAGCGGGTGTTCGCGCATGTCCGCCAGGTCCAGGACGTACAGCCGCCAGGGTGCGGCGGGGTCGTCGGAGACCTTCTTCTTGAAGGCGATGCGGGCGTCGTCCGGTGACAGCGAAGGGCATTCGACGTTCTCGCGCAGGGCCTTCGCGGACCAGTTGCGCAGGTCCCCCTCGACGAGGTGGGTGCGGCCCTTGGTCGACACCGTGGCGTAGAAGCGGTTGTCGTCGCGTGCGAAGGTCACGCCCCAGTAGTTGACGTCGCCGGCGTGATAGCGGGTCCCGTCGATGGTCAGCGGGATCTCCTCCATCGATTTGATCAGGTAACCGGTGCGCAGGTCGAGGATGGAGGTGCGGGTGGAGAAGGCGGTCGTGGCGTAGGAGTCGCCGGTCGCGAAGGCCGTCCAGGACAGTACGTTTCCCGAGGCCGAGACGCGCGCCCGGTTGGGGATGCCGGGTACGGTCACGCGCCTGATCTCGCGCAGCCGCCGGTCCAGTACGAGGGCCTGGGTGCGGGCCGGGATGCCCGGCAGCTTGCGCAGGCACAGGGCGCGTTCCCCCCCGGCGTAGAAGCGCTCGCAGGCGGGTCCTCCCGTGGCGGGCGGCCCCCCTGTGCCGCTGCTGCGGGCGACCCGTCCGGTGGCCGAGTCCCGGTAGTAGAGCCCGGGTTCGGCCAGGCTGAACGATCCGTCCCCGGTGGCGGTCGGCATGCCGCGGTGCCTGGCGTGCAGTACGTAGCCCAGGGAGCCGCCCCCCAGCACCAGGACGGAGAGTACGACGAGGGCGAGGCGGCGGAGCTGTGGCGGTCGGGGGTTCACGGTACCTCCGGGGCGTCGTGGGAGGGTGCGGGTGCGGGCAGGATGCGCCAGCCGGCCACGAGCGCCCCGGCCAGCGCGAGCGCCGCCGTCCACAGGGCGGGCCCCTGCCCCCAGAAGGTCCAGGCGGCCCCGAAGCCCGCGGCGCCCAGCAGCCGGGCCAGCGCCTGGCCGGTCTGGAGCACCGCCAGCCCGCCGGCCCGGCGGTGCGCGTGCAGCACGGGGCCGGCCAAGGCCATCAGGACCCCGTCGGTGGAGGCGTAGAAGACGCCGAGGAGCGCCGGCACCGCGAACACGGTGGGCCAGGCAACGGGAAACAGCAGGACGGCGTACGCTCCGAGCAGCGCGAGGTGCCCGGCCAGGAACGGCAGCCGGCGCCCCACGCGGTCGGCGAGCCGGCCGGCCGGGACGGCGCACACCAGGTATCCGGTGGCGGCGCCGAGCGGCAGCAGGGGGAAGAGGGCGGGCGGCAGGTCGAGGCCTCGCTGGATGAGCAGGTAGAGGAAGGAGTCGCCGATGGTGGCGGCTCCGAGCAGGGAAGCGGCGTACAGGATCCGGCGGAAGGCCGGGTCGCGAAGCGCCCCGTGCCGCAGGAGCGTCGGCCGGACGGGCGGCGCGGGGGCGGCGGAGGGGACGTAGAGGACGAGCAGGAGCACACCGAGCAGGCCCGTGCAGAAGCTGACGGCGAACACCGCGTCGTAGGCGTCGGCGGTGGCCCACAGCACGGCGAAGGCGGCGAGCGGGCCCAGCAGCGCGCCGGTGGTGTCCATGGCGCGGTGCACGCCGAACGCCCGGCCCAGCGTCTCCGGCGGGCCGCTGAGCGAGATCAGCGCGTCGCGCGGGGCGGTGCGCACGCCCTTGCCGAGTCGGTCGGCGGCGAGCGAGGCGGCGATCCCGGCGGTGGCGCCGCCGGCGAGGAGCAGCCCGAGCCGGGACAGCGCGGAGAGGAGGTAGCCCGCGCCGGCGACCCGCTTGTGACGGCCGCCGCGGTCGGCGAGCCGGCCGCCGAGGAGCCGTACGAGCGCGGTGGCTCCGTTGAACATGCCGTCCAGGAAACCGAATTGGAGGGGTGAGAGGCCGAGGCCCAGGACGAGGTAGAGCGGCAGCACGGCCGTGACCATCTCGGAGGAGACGTCGGTGACGAGGCTGACCGCGCCCAGCGCGACGACCGTGGCGGGGACGCGCCGCCGGGCCCCGGCGGAGCGGGGCGGCGCGTCCGGGCGGCCGGTGTTGGCCAGGTACATCAGTGACAGCTGTACTTCGGGCTGGTGTCCTTGACCCCGTCGGTACCGACGTAGCTCCAGCTGTAGCCGGAGTCGGTGAAGTCGAGCTTCAGGACGCCGTACTGGCCGCTGATGCGCTTCTGGCTGTTGGGCTGCACCTGCTCGATCGGGTAGGGCTCGGCGCCGCCCATGCCGCCGACGATCTCCACGATCCCGTCGGCGGCCGCCTTGCCGTCGGGGTTCTGCGGCGCGAACCGCTCGTAGTGGTGGTCGTGTCCGTTGAGGACCAGATCGGCCTTGGCGCCGTAGAGGATCTTCCAGACGGGCTTGGAAACGGGGTCGTTGCCGTGTCCGCCCGAGGAGTACAGGGGGTGGTGCCAGTAGGCGGCCACGCACTGCTTGCCGTTGGCGGCGAGGTCGGCCTTGAGCCAGTCGATCTGGGCCGCCTGGTCGAAGGCGTTGGAGTCGAGGGCGATGAAGTGCCAGTTGCCCTCGTCGAAGCTGTAGTAGCTCTTGCCCTGCGGGTAGGCGATGTTCCCGAAGTACGCCTTGTATCCGGCCAGGGAGCCGGCCGGGTCGTACGTCTCGTGGTTGCCTGGCACGGGGTGGGTCTTGTCCTTGAAGGCGCCCCAGCTCTTGTCGTAGTAGGCGCGGAAGTCGGCGATGCGGGCGTCGTCGTACTGGTTGTCGCCCATCGTCAGGTAGAACTTCGGGTCGATCTGCCGGGCCAGGGCGGCGGTCTTCGGGTGCGCGCAGCCGCTGTCGGAGGCCGTGCACTGGGCGGCGATGTCACCGGCCGCGACGACCGTGAAGGCGCCGCCGCCGGGGGGTGGGCCGCCGTCGACGGTGCCGTACACCTCGGCTTCGAAGAGGGAGTAGCCGTACGCCGTGCCGCGCGCCGTGCCGTACACGCGCAGGTACCTGCCCTTGCCGGAGAGGCCGGCGAGGTCGTCGGTGCCGCCGTTGCCGGCCTTCTCTTCGGCGATCTTGGTCCAGGTCGCGCCGTCGGCGGAGACCTCGACGCGGTAGGCCTTGGCGTAGGCGGACTCCCAGGTCAGCTTGACCCGGGAGACGGTGGCGCCGGCCCCGAGGTCGACGCGGATCCACTGCGGGTCCTTGCCCTCGACGCTGGCCCAGCGGGTCGAGGCGGCGCCGTCGAAGGCGTTCGCGGCGCCGAGCGAGGAGCTCTCGGTGGACGAGGCGGTGGCCGGCCGGCCGCGCGAGATGAGCGGGTCGGCCGCGGCTCCCGCCCGGCCGGGCCAGGCGAGGAGGAGCCCGGCGACGAGGGCGAGCACCGCGGACAAGACGAGGAGGGCGGGCCGAAGCCGACTGCCGGATGTGGGTGGTGGGGTGGAGGGGTGCAGGTGCATGCCTGACTCCTTGACCTGGGGACGGCGAGAGCTGGACACCGGTGCGGGGAACGCCGCCCTCCGGCCCCGGGGGCGAGCAGGGGACGGCGTCACGGCGGCCGGGTCAGAGCTCTCGCTGAGCACGTCATGCCCATGCCATCAGGCACCGTGCCGGGCCGCCGTCGGGGAGCGTAGCCGATAGGAAAGTTTCCTACCAGTGGTTCAACACCGCGGTCTGCGGGGACGATCACGGCGGTACCTCCACCCCGGCGGCCGCCTCCTCTCCGGGCCTTCCCGTAGCCGGCGGTCGGGTTACGACTTGGCCTCGCGGTAGGCACTCAGCGCACTCCGATCCACTTCGCCGAGCAGAGCCTGCCGAGTGGCCTCGTCGGTGTTCCGCGCCTGGGTCCATGTGCGGGCGATGTCGACTCCTTGGGTGCGGAGGCGGTCGGCCAGTTCCGCCTTCGGCGTGTTCCCGAGGCCTTGGAGCCATGTCGCCGTGAGGTAGGCGGCAGGGTCGTCCTGGTAGCTGCCCCGGGTGGTCGGCTCACGCAGCAGGCGGTCGCGTACGGCGGTCCGCCACGCTTGGTCACGGGCGTACGCGTCGGCGACGCCGTCCAGGATGCCGAGTGCCCGGGCGTTCTTCGTCGGAGGGAGGGAGAGGGCGCCTCCCGTCGCGTCGCCCGGGACGGCTGCGAGCCGCTGCGCCGCGTACCGGGTCTCTGCCAGACGCAGGATCGCGTACGCCTGGGGATCCTGGGTGACGGCGTGCACGACGTTGCGGAAGACGAGGTTGTCGACTGCCAGGTGATAGGTGCCTGAGGTCTCCCACGGGCCGTCGTCCGGGTCCCCCTTGACGACGTACTGGGAGTCGAGTCCGGCGAGCAGCTCATGCGTGTCTTCCGCGAAGTCCGCGAGCACGGTGGCCAGCGGCACCCGTAGAGCGGCATCTATCCGGAGATTCTTCGTGTATCCGAGCCCGGGAGAGAAGAACACGTCCTTCACGGCCTGTGCCTGTGCCTGTGCCTGTGCCTGTGCCTGTGCCTGTGCCTGTGCCTGTGCCTGTGCCTGTGCCTGTGCCTGTGAAATGCCTGCCCTGCTCGGCGGCCGTGGCCTTCACGATGGCCTGACCGAGCGCGGCACAGCTCATACCGGGATGCACGTCCGCCCCCACGGACTTCTGTACGCGCCCGTCCTCGGGCAGGCCGTTGCAGGGAGCGGCCGTATCGCGCCCGAACGTGAGCCATGCGCCGAGCGCCCCCAACAGGGCCAGACCCGCCAGCAGCACGGACCATATCTTGACCGGCACCGTACGCCGGGTCGTCTTCCCCGTCATGGCTGGCCCCATTCCTCTTCGTCGTCCGGCTCAGTTGGCCGTGTCTGTCAGGTACTTCTGCGCGGTCGCGGTCCCGCGTACCCGTCCGCCGTGGGGAATCTGTTCCAGCGAGATGAAAGGGAGAGCCACCCTGGACGGCCCCCCCCAGGGGCCGTCCAGGGTGGCCTGAGGCCAGCGCGTAGCGCCGCCGTAGGCGCCCAAGCCGTGCGGGCACCGCCGACGGCTACAGACGCCATCCCCGTCTCGGGCGGCGCGGGCTGACGCCACGCGGGCTTCGCCGCCGCCCCGGGAACCAGCCGGAGTCGTTGCTCAAGGTCAGCGAGGTGAAAGGAGGCAGAACTCGTTGCCTTCCGGGTCGGCCAGAACCGTCCAGGAGATGGCGGACTGATCGATGTCAGGGTCGGTGGCACCCAGGGCGCGCAGTCGGGCTGCCTCTGCGGCCAGGTCGTCACCGGGGTAGGGGCAGACGTCGAGGTGGACGCGGTTCCACACGCTCTTGGTGTCGGGGGTGCGGACGAACTCCAGGTAGGGGCCGACGCCTCTGGCGGAGCGCATGGTCGCCTGATCGTCGGTGACCTCGTGCAGCGTCCAGTCCATCGCCTCGTCCCAGAACCGGGCCATCGCTCGCGGGTCGGTGCAGTCGACCACCACCGCGGCGATCGGCCCGGTGTCCTGGTAGATCGGACGGGGCTCCAGGACGCAGAACTCGTTGCCTTCCGGGTCGGCCATGACCGTCCAGGGGACGTCGCCCTGACCCACGTCGGCGAGCGTAGCGCCGAGATCCTTCAAGCGCGCGACCAGTTCCTCCTGATGGGCGGTCGAGGTGGTGGCCAGATCAAGGTGCACGCGGTTCTTGACGGTTTTGGGTTCCGGGCGGGAGATGATGTCGATGCAGACGGCCACGGGGTCGGGGTAGGCGAAGCCCACGGGTTCGAGGTTGGTCACGCCGGGTCCCTCGCTGTCGACACCCCAGCCGAGTGCCTCCGCCCAGAACCGGCCGAGCACGGAGTCGTCCTGAGCCTTCATATTGATTTGCACGAGTCGTGTTGCCATGCGGCAGATCCTAGAAGCTGCCGTGGCCCGGGTTGCGCAAGTGAGTGATGTGCTCCATCAGGTACTGACCGTGGTCGCCCTCGTCGAGAGGTGTGCGAGTTTTTGTGAACGAAGGCGCGGCCCGATTACGCCGCCCACATCCGACCGGCCAGTGGCATGGGCCCGAAACTCGACCGGCTCGCCGACGCCACTGACCGATCGGAGGCCCGTCGGCTGCGGCCGGCCTCCCGCCTTCCAGGGCACCGGGACGGCGTGGTGTGCGGCTGGAAGATCTGAGGTGGCGGGCACCTGGCTGCTCCTGCTCGTCGTCGGGGTGGCGGGAGGTTCGGGCCGCTGCGCCGGCCTCGCGGCGCAGGAAGTCGGGAAGCGCCCCGGGGGTGTTGTCGAGCCAGGCGACGTAGCGGGCCACGCCTTCCTCCACGGTGACGTCGGGCTCCCAGTCCAGGGCGGCGCTCATGCGGGTCGTGTCGGCCGTGCCGCCCAGCGGGTCGCCCTCGGGGGGTCGCGGGGTAGGCGTCGAGCTTGCCCACGGCGAGGACGCGGGCTCCGGCGGCGCGCAGGCGGGCGGTGATGCGGGAGCCGACCAGGCCCCCGCCTCCGGTGACCACCACGGTCGAGCCGGAGAGGGCGGCGGACTGGGCGGGGGATACGGCGGCGGACAGGGCGGCGTCGGTCAACGTCACGGTGGTCTCCTCGTATGTGGCGTGATGGACAGTGAATTCGCCTGCACGGATGGTGAGTACGGTGGAGGCAGCGGGAACCCGTTCAACCCGTTCAAGATCGCTTGCGAGGGGGCCCGCGTTGTCAGGGGAACGGAGACCGAACAGTGCGCTGGCGGACGGGATCTCCGAGGCCGGGGTCACGTACTACGCGCTGGCCAGGGAGATCCGCTCGGTGGCGGCCGAGGCGGGCCGGCGTTTGAGTACCGGTCCGTCGGCCGTCGCCTACTGGGTCTCCGGAGGTAAGCCCTCCGGTCAGACGCCCGCCTACATCGCCGAGGCCCTGACCAGAAGGACGAAGCGGAAGGTGACCGTCGCCGAGACCGGTCAAGGCTCCGCTGTCATCGGTGGGGCCCTGGAAGCCGATCCGCTGGCCGCCATCGCCGATCTCGGGAGATCCGTCATGCAAGGTCGCCGTGACTTCCTTGGCGCCGCGTTCACCGCCGCCGCCGTCGGCATGCCCGTGAACTACGACCACGAAGCGGTAGCCGCGACACTCAGGGCGGCCGAGACCGGCGGCAGCGTCGGCCCGGGCGAGGTGACGACGGTCCGGCAGCTCACCGAGATGTTCCGCAGCGTGGACGAACGGATGGGCGGCGGCCACGGCCTGAGCACCGTCACCGCCTACCTGACCGACACCGTCGCACCGATGCTGACCGCCCGGTTCCCCTCCCCCACGGTCCGCTCCGAGGCGTTCGGGGCGGCGGCCCAGCTGGCCTGCCTGGTCGGCCGGAAGCACCACGACCTCGGGCGCGAGGGCGCCGCGCAGAGGTACTACCTGCTGGGCTACCAGCTCGCCTGCGAGGCCGACCCGGACGGCCACGCCGCGTGGATGATGCGCGCCCTGACCCACCAGGCTTTGGACCTGGGGCACCCCGGCTCGTGTCCGGAGCCGGCCGAAGCCGCGCTGCACCGGGCCGCGGGGAAGGTGGACCGGCAGACCGAGGCCCTGCTGCTGGTGACGTGTACCAGGGCGTACGGGGCCGGCGGACAGGCCGCTCGGGCGGCGCGCGCCCTGCTTGCGGCGGAGGACGCGGTGACGGACACGCGTGACCCGGTCCCCGCCTACGCCGCCGCCTCGGGCCCGGTGGCGGCCACGGTCGCCTCCCACATGGGCAAGACCCTGACCGTCATGAAGGACCACACGGCCGCCGAACGGCACTACCGGCGGGCCCCGGCGGGCCGCACCCCGGGCACCTACCAGCTCAAGCACGGGCTGACCCTGGCCGACCTGGGCCGGTCGGTGGCCGGCCAGCACCGCCACGAGGAAGCCGTGGGCCTGTGGTCCCGGTCCCTGGACTTCATGGGCGGCGTGGTCTCCGACCGCAACCGGCAGGCGGTCCGGGAGATCCAGGGGACGGCTGCCGGATACCGCAAGCGCGGTGTGGCCGGTGCGGCAAGCCTGGACCAGCGCGCCACCGGACTACTGCGAAACCACGTGTGAGAGGAACGGGCAACGGAATGCCGAAGATCGGGGTTGTGGTCCTGACCATGGGCGACCGACCCGCAGAGCTGCAAGCTCTGCTGGACTCGGTTGCCGCCCAGGAAGGCGATCCGGCAACGGTCGTGGTCCTGGCCCAGGGCGTTGCCCTGCCCCCGCTCCCGGACGGGGTGGACGGGGTCGGGCTGCCGGAGAACCTGGGCATCCCCGGCGGCCGGAACGCCGGCGTGCGGTGGCTGCGTGAGCGCGGCGGCGTCGACGTCGTGGTGGTCCTGGACGATGACGGTCTGCTGCCGCGTACGGACACCTTCCGGCTGGTCCGGGAAGCGTTCGCCGCCAACCCGCGTCTGGGTGTCGCCGGCTTCCGGATCGCGGACGAGACCGGAGCGAGCCAGCGCAGGCATGTCCCCCGCCTGGGCGGCAGGAACCCGCTGGTGTCCGGACCGGTGACGACGTTCCTCGGCGGCGGCCACGCCATCCGCACGAGCGTGATCGACCAAGTGGGCGACTTCCCCGCCCCGTTCTTCTACGCCCACGAGGAAACCGACTTCGCCTGGCGGGCGCTGAACGCCGGATGGGAGATCGACTACCGGGCCGACATGGTGCTGCAGCACCCGCGCACCGCAGCCTCCCGCCACAAGGTGTACTACCGCAACACCGGCCGGAACCGCGTCTGGCTGGCCAAGCGGCACCTACCCGCCGTCCTCGTGCCGGTCTACCTGGCGACGTGGGCCGCGTACACCCTGGTGCAACGACCACCGCTGTCGGGGCTGGCCGCCTGGTGGTCCGGCTTCTTCGAAGGCGTACGCACACCGTGCCCGCCCAGGCGGCCCATGCGGTGGCGGACGGTATGGCGGATGACACGGCTGGGACGCCCCCCGGTGTTCTGACGGGCGGACACCCGGCGTGTGCGCGGCGCGTGCGCGGGGCGCGTGTACGCGGCGCGTGCGCTGGGCGAACGGCTCGGCCGGCCCGTCGACGTCGCCGAGATCGGCATGAGCGAGGTGCTCGTGAACAGGGCGCGCCTGGGCGGCGGGAGCCGCTGGTGTCCGGCGACAGGCCCGCCGGTCAGGCGACCTCCTGGCGCTCGGGCGCCTTCCGCAGCTTCACGCCGCCGACGATGAGTGCCAGCCCCACGACGACGATGCCTAGGTACGCGGCGGGCGGAAGGTCGACGACCTTGTGCATCCAGCCCCACTCCGTGCCGAAGAAGCTCTGCGAAGCGAAGCTGACGAGCCCCTGGGCTCCTACGACGTAGCCGATGCTTTCGATGGTGTACCCGATGGTTGTTCGCACGGATCAATCCTCTCGCGGCGGTGCCGCAAGATCCTCCTCCCCAGGGCCGAAAACGCGGTAGGCCGAAGGATGCAGTCGCTCGCCCAGAGCACCGGCACGCCACCCCGCCTCGGCATGCGGGCCGGGTTGTGTCAGGCAACCGTGCCGCAGCACAGAAGGTGAGCCGGCCCTCCTCTGGCGGGGGTCAGCATCCTCGGTCGCAAATCGCCCGCAGCCACGGTTCCCTGACGGCGTGCATCCACGCCGCCTGGCAGTTGATGACCACGAGGAAGGACCTGGTCGCGTCGGGGATGTGCACCGGCCACGCTACGACGCTACCCCGCGCCGCGCGGTGACAGCCGCCGTGTGATCCGGTCGAACAGTTCCGTCAGCGGCTCGCCGATGTCCCGGCCGAACTCGGTCAGCCCGTAGGTGACCTGGGGCGGCGTCGTCGGCTCGACCTTCCGCCAGACCAGGCCGTCCTGGACCAGCGCGCGCAGGGTCTGGGCGAGCATCTTCTCGCTGATGCCCTGGATGCCATCGCGCAGCTCGTAGAACCGGAGATCGTTGCTCCGCAAGGAGATCAGCACCCAGGTACCCCACCTGCTGGTCACATGGTCGACCACATCACGCGCGGGGCAGTCGGTGTGAAACACCTCATACCGTTGCCCCGCCTCGGCCTGGTTGAGCTGCGCGCCTTCCACCATGTGATGAGCTTACCCCCAGGTATGTCCTTACCAAGAGTTAGCCCTACTCCTAGCGTCGATGCCACATCGGACCTCGAACAAGGAGCTGATCATGATCGTGGTGACCGGGGCTACCGGGAATGTGGGCCGGCCGTTGACGCGGGCACTGGCCGAGGCGGGCCGGCAGGTGACGGCGGTGTCGCGGCACGCGGCGGCGGCGCCCGACGGTGTCCGCCACATGGTGGCCGATCTGGCCGAGCCGAACGGCCTTGAGCCCGCACTGGCCGGGGCGACAGCGCTGTTTCTGCTGCTGTCCGGCGACATGCACGCCGTCGGAGCCCACCCGGCCGACATCATCGGCCAAGCCGTGGCCGGCGGGGTCCGCCGAGTCGTCCTGCTCTCCTCGCTGGGCGTGGCGACCAGGCCCTTCGGCCCGACGCGGATCGCGATACGAGAGGTGGAGGACGCACTGCGGGACTCCGGCCTGGACTGGTCCATCCTGCGGCCGGGCGGCTTCGCCTCCAACGCCCTGTGGTGGGCCGATTCCGTCCGCACGCGGCGGGTCGTCGCCGCGCCCTTCGGCGATGTCGGGGTGCCGGTCATCGATCCTGCGGACATCGCCGAGGTCGCGGCGGCCTGCCTTCTGGATGACCGGCACGCCGGCGGTGTGTACGAACTGACGGGCCCTGAGGTGATCACGCCGCGCCGGCAGGCGGAGGCCATCGCCACCGCGCTGGGCTCGCCGGTGCGGTTTCAGGAACTCACCCGCGACGAGGCCAGCGCCGCCATGGCCCGGAGCATGCCCGTGGACCTCGCCGAGGACACCCTGGACATCCTCGGCGCCCCGAACCCAGCCGAGCTGCGCGTCAGCCCGGACACACGGAGCGTCCTCGGTCGCGCCCCGCGCCCCTTCGCCGACTGGGCGGCCCGCAACGTCGCCGCGTTCCGCTGAAACTGCCCTGCCCGCCCGGCGATCCACCGCTGACAGTCGCCGCCGGACCTGATCCGTGACGCCACGGAGCTGACGGGCACCCGGCTGGACACCCGGAACACGGGCAGCGGTCCCTGCAATCCCCGGTCCGCGAGTCGGAGCTCGCACGTCACCCAGTACTCGTCAAGGAGGTCCAGCAGTCCAAAGGCCAGCCGCACCCGCTCGGCCGACTCCAGACCTTCGTCGGTGACCGCCTCACCTGTCCAGGAGTGCGCGACCTCGTTGGTCGTGAGGGGCCGGTCTTGCATCTCCGCATCGGCCCACCCGGCATGTCTCTCTACGACGCCCCGGTCGGCGAGCCAACGCCGCGCATCTTCCATGGCCGCATCTCCCTGCGAACAATATGACGAAAGGCGAAAGGTGCCTGACCACCATGCGTGACTCCCGAACCCATTGATATCGATCACGGCGACGGCATCAAGACGCTCTCCGAAGCCGCGAGCAAACGACTCCCGTCCCCGCCTCCAATGCCAACCGGGGCCGCCCTGACCCCGAACCGCCGCATGCAATCGTCAACCGATGACCGATACGAGGCGGCTTCGCCGTCGCCGATACCCGCCGCAGACGGACAGGGGCACCTGCGGACACACGTGGCACCACCTGCCCGCGCCCTCCAAGGAGCCGTAACAGCAGCTGCTCCCAGCCCTTCGCCGGTGAACCCACCGGAAGCCGCGCCCAGGCCGAGCGGAACGGCCGAGTCGGACCCCGGTGCGGGTGGCGGCCGTAGAGCGGAGTGAGGGAGCGAGTGGTTACCGCCGTCACCCGCAGTCCCGGCCAGCGTGTCCGCCTGGGCGGGTGGCGGGCCGGCCCGCCGCGGCTGCCGCCCCGGACGGCGCCGGTACGCTCCGGGGCTTCACGCCGTCGCCCTGGGCGGGGACACGATGCTCGACCCGCTCGCGGTCGAGTCGGGCACCAGCGGCAGGCTGAACGTCCTCGGGCACGAGCTCGGCCACACCCTCGGCCTCTGCCACAAGAGCCGCGACGTGGCGTCGATCCTTGGGCCTCCCCCACGTCGACGCTGTGGGTCACGGAGCCGGCCGACGTGGACATCGCGAACTACCGGAATTTGTGGGGCTGATGAAGCGCAGGGCGTTCGTCGAAGCCACCCCGCAGCCGCCGTGCGAGGACCTCGTCACCGACGCTGCGGGTCAATACAGCTAGGGCCTGTCGGGAAAGTGGATCTTGTTCGTAGATGATCACTTGTTGTGGGACGTGGTGATCTGACGAATGGCCAGTGAGCCCGGCTTGAGCCGTTGCTGCCGCAGGGCATCAAGCCGGGTCGTCCGCAGGTGTGGACGCGGCGGCAGCTGATAGACGGCATACGGTGGCGGACGCGGACCGGCGCCCCATGGCGTGATGTGCCGGAGCGTTACGGGCCGTGGGACCGGGTCCATGACCTGTTCCGGCGCTGGCAGCGGGACGGGACCTGGGCCCGGATCCTCACCCGGCTCCAAGCCGAAGCCGACGCGAAGGGCCTGATCACCTGGGACGTGAACGTCGACTCCACCGTCTGCCGGGCCCACCAGCACGCCGCCGGGGCGGCGAAAAGGGGGATCTCCAGAAGGAACCGCCCGGCGGAGTGTCCGTCGAGCCGGCCGGGCAGCGGGGTGACTCACCGCAGTTCAAGCCAGTGTGGAAGCGATTCGGGTGCCCCGGGTGGGTCTCGGCAGGCCGCGCCCTGGTCCGTGGTGTCGATCAGGTGGGGGTCGGGTGCACGACGAGCTCGGCTGCGGCTGCGGCTGCGGCTGCGGCTGCGGCTGCGGCTGCGCGCATCGTGCGGTGATGTCGCCGGGGGTCCATGGTGTCGTGGTCATTCGTTTTGGCAGGGGCGCACCGGGCGGCTTGACTCTCCAGTGACTGGAGACCGGAGAGTTGCTGTCATGAACGGCATGACGCCCCCGCACTCGATCGGCGACCTCTCCACCCGTACCGGCATCCCGGTCCGCACGATCCGGTTCTACTCGGACACCGGGCTGTTGCCCCCGACCCGGCGAAACCGCTCCGGATACCGCCGCTACGACGACGTGGCCCTCGACCGGCTGCGGACGATCAGTGTGCTGCGGGAGCTGGACATCGGCCTGCCCACCGTCCGCCGCGTTCTCGACGGCGGTCTCTCCCTCATTGAGGTCGCCACCGCGCACGCAAGCGCCACCGAGCTCCAGATCCGGGCCCTGCGCACACGGCTGAGCCTCCTGCGTTCCATGGCCGGACGCGGCGCCACTCCTGAGGAGATCACTCGAATGCACCGCCTGACCCGTCTCGCCTCCGACGAACGACGCCGCCTGGTGGCCGACTTCCTGAGCGGCCTCCAGGCCGACACACCCGCCGCCCGGAGTGCGGTCGCCGCCCTGCGCACTGCCGTGCCCGACCTTCCCGATGATCCGTCCGACGCGCAGCTCGACGCTTGGCTGGAGATCACCGAGCTGATCGCGGACGACACCTTCCGCGCGCTCCTGGCCCGGGCCGCGCTCCCGCCCGCCGACGAGGACGCCCTTGCGGGTATCGCCCCGGGAGAAGCGGCGGATCTCATGTGCTTCGCCCGGCAGGCGGTCGCCGCCGCTGTGGACGCGGGAACCGAACCGGAGAGCGACCTGGCCGTCCCCGTGGTCGACGCCGTAGTGGCGCGCTTCACCGCCGCACTCGACCGGCCCGATGACGGTGACCTGCGGGAATGGATGGCCCGGCAGCTCGCGGTGGGGCACGACCCTCTCGTAGCGCGGTACTGGCGCCTGGTCTGGACCGTCAACGGCTGGCACGTGCTCCCCGGGCACCTGCCCTTCCAGCCCTGGCTGGTCACGGCCCTGCGCACGCCACGGCCGCACAAGCTCGGCCCCCGGTCCACCGAAGCCCACCACGACGCTCCGTCATAGGTGATCCGCCCAACTCGGCCGCCGCAACCGAACCGATTCAGGTCGGCAGCCTGGGCTCCGGACCCACTGCCCCATCCACGGGACGGGCTCCCGGAACTGCTCATCCGTCGCCATCGGGCACGCGTGCCCCTGCCGAGTCGGCAGGGGCACGCGGCGTAGACACGCGCAGGAGCGCCAGGACCCGACCTCGACGAGGAGCATCCTGGCCGGCCCGGCCTACCGTCTGCCGGTGGCCCGACGTCGCGGGCTCACCTCAGGTGCCGGGTGAAGAACCGGGCCGCAACGTCCCCCGCGAACTGCGGGACGCCCGTGTGCCCGCCCATATTGGCGTGGAGGGACTTCTCCTCGGAGCCGAAGGCGTCGAACAGGTCCAGGGACGCCTGCCGGTCGTTCCCCTCGTCGTCCCACTGCAACAGGACGTGCAGCGGGATCGTGACCCGGCGGGCCTCCTCGAAGACGGCGCGAGGCACGAAGCTCCCGGCGAAGAGTCCAGCGGCCACGATGCGCGGCTCGACCGCCGCAAGGCGAACGCCGATGGAGATCACTCCCCCCGAGTACCCGACCGGGCCGTCGATCTCGGGCAGCGACAGGAAGGCGTCCAGGGCGGCCTGCCATTCCGGGACCGCCTTGTCGACGAGCGGGAGGACGAGGGCGTCGATGACCTCGTCGCTGACCGGCTCGCCGGCTTCCATCGCGTGGCGCAGGTCGGCGCGGGCCTGCTCAGCGGCGGGCCAACGGGGCCGGTCGCCGCTTCCGGGGAGCTCGATGGTGGCCGCGGCGAAGCCATCCGCCGCGGCCTGCCGGGCCCGTTCCACGAGGCGGGGGTACATCTTGCGCAGTCCGAGCGGGGGGTGGCCCAGCAGGATCAGCGGCACCGGTGCGGAGTCGGAAGCGGACGCGGGCGTCCACAGGATTCCGGGGATCTCACCGAGGGTGAATGCGCGCTCCAGGACGCCGTCGTCGAGGAGCTGTTCAGAAATGAAGTGCATGGTCGTGCCTTTCGGGAGTGCTCATGAACGGCGCTCCCGGACGACCTATCGCCCGACCGTGACCCCGGAGGAGAGCACCCATGTCGATACTGCGTTCACGGGTACCACCTCCTCGTTCTCTCGCACGGCCTCCGGAAAACTAGCAGGGGTGGCCGTCGTACGCCACCAGGTTTTCGCGCAGGCTCCGGGCCGATGCCAGGGAGTCTGAACACCACGCCGAGCTACGTGGACACCCCTGCTCGTCGGTGCGCCGGACGTCGACGCCGCGGGGCGCTGCGTGGGCTGGCCACGCAGCGCCCCGCGGGGTCGCTACGACCGGGACGCCGGCCTGGGGCCGGACGACGCGGGAGCGGTCGGTCGGCTGCGCACCGACCCGAAAGCAGTCGTGAGGCTCAGTGGTGGACCGCTGTGCAGGTGACCGTGGTCTTGCCGTCTGTCGTCTTGACCGTGTACTTGCTTCCGGTGAGACCGCCGAGGTCGAACCGTCCCGACTTGTCGATGGGGACCGAGCCCGAGGTGGAGCCGGAGTAGGTCACCGTCGTACCGGCGGGGAATCCTACGCCCCACACGTGGTACTTGCCGACTGAGTCCACCTCGACGTTGCACTTTGCGGCCGCGGGGACCGCGGTGGCCGAGGCATGGGCGGCGACGGTGGGGCCCAGCACGAGAGCGGGGGCCACCAAGAGCGTGAGTGCTGCAAGACGACGTGTCCGGTTCATCATTCAACCTGCCTTGGATGCTGACGGTGCGGCCGGTGCGGCCGGTGCGGCGCGATGGCTCCGAAGCCCGCGGCAGCGGCAGCGGCAGCGGTCGAGCCGCCATGCCGCACTGATGGCCGTTTCATCCTATCTGTCGGTTCGTCCTGCGGCATCTCGCGGATGGCCTCGACCGCAGCGGAGGGAGGTCGTGCATGCGCTCCCCCGCATGGCGGGGGCGGGCGGGGCGCGGGAGTACGTGGAGACGATCGCGTCCCCGTCCGCCGGGTACTCGGCAGCGCACCGCCCTCCGCACGCGCGCACGGCCCGGAAGGCGTCGGCTCCCGGCTGGCGGGACCAGCCGTAGGCCGGCCCCTGCGTCGCCGAGGGGCGGTTCGGGGCGCTCCCGACGTCGAAGCAGACCGGGCCCGGCTCGCCGCCAACGACGAACGACGAGGACACCCGCCGCGCCCGCGTGCACGACCCCGAACGCCGGATCCCGGATGGCCGAGGCCGGGCCGCGGAGCGGAATGCCCCGAGGCCGAGCCACTTCGCCGTCCTGGGCCGTCCCGAGCGTTGGGCAGGTAGGAGTCAGGGACGGCCCAGCAGCGCCACACCCGCAGCAGTGTCCGCCCGGGCGGTGAAGAAGTCGACGAACGCGGCGACGAACTCCTCCTCGCCGACCCGGCCGTCACCGTCCCCGTCCAGTTGCCGGAAGGCATCGTTCAGTTCGGCGGGGTGGACCCGCGGGCCCCCGAACAGGACGCGGTACTCGTCCGCGCACAGATATCCGCTGCCGTCGGTGTCGGCGGTCTGGAACAGGGTGCGTACCGCCGGCTTGAGCCCCTGGTCAAGGTAGTCCGGATCCCGGTCGAGGCCCTTGAGCATCGCGGACACGAACTCGGCGCACTCCACCGCGCCGTCGCCGTCCGCGTCCATGCCCTCGCGCAGTTGCTCCCACCAGGACTCGAAGGCGGCGTACAGCCGGTCCTCGCGCTCGACGGGAAGCTCCAGCTGCCAGCACACGTTGTGGACCATCGCCTGGAGGTCGGCGGAGTCCACCCGCCCGTCACCGGTCTGGTCGAGCACCTGCCGGAAGAACGCCTCCAGCCGCGCCGGACGGGAGTCGAAGGTGCGGGGGCGGGGCAGGCGCGTGGCCGCCGGGGGCCGCGCGGAAGCAGGTCGCCGCCGGCCTCCGTCGTCGGCGTTGCCGCGGTAGCGCAGGTGGTCCGGCAGACGGGTCATCACCTGCCGCATACCGCGGTGCAGCGTCCAGGACAGGGCGGCGGCGGTACGGGTACGGGGCATGGCGAACCGCTCGTGCCAGGCGGGTGGCAGGTCGGCGACGGTCAGGGTGGTCAGCACACTCGCGGCGACGGTGCGCAGCAGCGGCCAGGCGGGCCGGAGCCGTCCGAGCCGGCGGGGTGCGGGAGCCTCGCGCAGCATCTCGAAGAGCAGGTAGCGGACCTGGTCACCGAGTTCGAGGACCTCGCGGACGGTCCGGTCGACGTACGCGGGTACGTCGGCGGCGGTTGGCGGGAGGACCTCGGCGGGGATGCCGAGGGCCGTGCAGACCTCTTTGAACTCCGCGTACAGCACGTCGAGCTCGGCTGGTTGGAGCGGGTCACCGGACAGCTCGCGCATGGCCGTCATGGCCTCGTACAGCGTCAGCATCACCCAGGCACGGACCTCGGGGTCCTCGGCGTCGTACGGGCGGCCGGCGTCGTCGGTGCCGCGGATCCGGCGGTGCGCGCGCTCCAGCCGGGCGATCTCGCGCTGCCGGTCCTCGGGCCCGGCGAAGAACAGCCGGCTGCCGCTGTCCATGGTGTGCTCGATCCGCCGCCAGGGGTGGGCTCGGTACGTGGAGAAGCGGGCGGTGCCGGCCGCGACGGCCGGGTGCGCGGTCTGCAGGACGAGCAGCCGCCAGGCCACCAGGCCGATGCGCCATTCGCCGAGGGTCTGGCGCAACAGGCCATCGGGGGTGGGTAAAGAGGTACGCGTCACTCGGTGCTCCTGGAAGACGGGGGCCAACAGCAGCACAACGCCGCACATGCGGGTGAGGTTGCGACGAGCGGACCGGCCCGCGGAGGGCGGCCCGGATCCGGCCCCCGTGCACGTGCCCGCCGACCGTGCCAGAGGCACCTTTCGGTGGGGCTGTCCAGCACGGCTCCGACGCCGTGATCACACCCACCACATCAAGATCATCACTCAGGCCGGCCCCGTGCCGAGACGATCTCTGCGGCTACGCTTCCCAGGGCAGTCGACAGTGAGCACGACCGGGGGAAACCGTGAACGGACCACTGCTGTTCCTCGACGTGGACGGGCCGCTCAACCCTTATGCGGCCGAGCCGGAGAAGTGCCCCGACGGCTACACCACACTCAGAACGCCTCTGGACGGCGAAGTCCTTGAGGAGCACACGAGCCTCTCGTCCCGGCGGCGCCCGCCGCGGGTCTGGCTCAACCCCGGACACGGGCGATTCCTGCTCCGGCTCGGTTTCGAGCTGTGCTGGGCCACCACATGGATGGRCGACGCCAACCGGTGGATCGCACCGGTGCTCGGTCTTCCGGAACTTCCCTTCGTCGACTTCGGCGACGCCCTGCTCCAAGAACGCCCTGATGGAATCCACTGGAAGACCGGTCCGCTGGTGGACCACGCCAACGGCCGTCCCTTCGCCTGGGTGGACGATGAACAGAGCGAGCTGGACCAGACGTACGTGACCGCCCACCATCGCGGGTCCGGGCTTCTGCATCACGTCAACCCGCGGGTCGGCCTACGCGAGAACGACTTCCACACGCTCGCCGACTTCGCCCGGTCGCTGGACACTCCACGAGCCGGCGGCTGAGCACGTCGTCGGCTCTTCAGGCAACCACGCACTCGGCGCCGCGACCGTTTCGCGACAACCCTCAGCCTCCGGCCTTCGAGGGTTCGGGGGTTCGGGGGTTCGATACCTCGGCTACACGGTCAAGCTCCCTGATATGGCCGGAGAACTGCCGCCGCTAGAGGCCGCCACCCCGGGGTAAGGGCCCTGCCCCCCGGCACCCTGGCGCCGGCCGAACGGGTCGTTAGCGGAGCGCTAGCAGATCGTTAGCAAGGTTCGTGATCATGGATCCTCCGCGATCGTCGGCCCATATCGGTGGCCATCGTGGTGGCGTGGTCGCGAGGACCGTCGTACGGCACACCCCCCTGCGACTCCCCCGAATCCGCGCCGCAGAATGCGACATTCAGAGAGAGAACGATGCGAGCAAGAATCGCCAAAACCGCGGTGGCCGCGCTGCTGGCCGCCGGTCCCGCTGCCGTGATCACCGCTGCCACCGCCTCTGCCTCGGAGGACACCGGCACCAGCATCTCGGCGGCGAGCACTTCGGAACAGCAGGGGGAGCCCGCCTCGGCCGGGACCGAGCTGCCGCTGCCGCTTTCCGCTCTCGCTCCGGAACCGGGCAGGACGACGGCACCGCCCACGAAGCCGGAGCCGGGCAAGACCACGGCAGCGCCCACGAAGCCGGAGCCGGGCAAGACGACAGCGGCACCCCCGAAGCCGAAGCCCGGCAAGACCACGGCAGCGCCCACGAAGCCGAAGCCGAAGCCCGGGAAGACCACGGCAGCACCCCCGAAGCCGGGCAAGACGACCCCGGCTCCCCCGAAGCCGAAGCCCGGCAAGAGCTTCGAGGGAACGGCGGACTTCTTCTCCGGCAATGGTGTGGCCGGGGCGTGCGGCCGGCAGATCAGCGACAGCGATTTCGTCGTCGCGCTCGACCCGATCATGTTCGGAACCGGAAACCCGGCCCCTCACTGCGGCAAGAAGGTCACGGTCACGTACAAGGGAAAGTCCATCGTCGCGACGGTCCTTGACGCCAGCCCGACCGCGCAAAAGCACGACCTGGACCTGACGCCCGCCGCGTTCGGGGCACTCGCCCCGCTCGACCAGGGAAGGATCAACGTCACCTGGAGTTTCGCGGAGTAGAGGCGGGCACCCACCGCTGGACGGCGAGAGCGTGGCGGGCCTCGCGCACCGGGTCCGCCTGCCCCCGGCCGGCCGGCTCGGCGGTCGGGTCCGGCTACGGGGGCGAGGAACGCGGCAGAGACCGGGCCGCGGGCCACCCGGGGGCCGTGGCCCGGGTGGGCGTGGTGCGCGTTGCACTGCCTGACCCCCGATCTGGCGCGTGCAACCGCCACCCCTGCGCCCGCGTCGGAGATCTCATGATCGTTCTATTGGTGATCGGCGGCGTTCTCATCCTGGCGGCGGCCATGACCGGCGCGGTGTCCCTCTGCGTGGGCGCCGCGCTTCGCGACCGCTCGCTGCGCCCGCTGCTGAGGGGGRCCGCCTGCTTCCAGCTGTCGCTGACCGCCTTCGCGATCGCGGCCTCGGCCCTCGGATGGGGGCACATGACCGGCTTCAGCGTCCCCGCCCCCTACGCCCAGTGCAACGGAATGGGGCGCGACCGCAATACCCCGCAGCGGTACCTGGTGACGAAGTCGGTGTTCCCCGTCTCCGTCGTCTGCGCCGACGAACCGGACGGTACGGACGGAGACGAGCAGGTTCCGGGCTGGGTCAACCCGACCGTCTTCGTGGCCTCCGGGGTGGGCATCGCGAGCCTGGTGGCGGCCCCCTTCACGACCGGGCGGCGACACCGCCGTCCGGACCGGGGCACGTCCACGGCTGCGTGACGGGCTCCGTCGGGGCTCGTCACCCATGTCATCTTCGGTGCCGTCCGCGCGGGCCGCGCACTCGGATCCGGCGACCCCGTCACGGCTCCGAGCAAACCCTGTCACACCACCCGGCACTCAAGCCCTCCATTTCGTACACCTGTTCCTATATGCTGCGATCGCACCGCCAAAGTCCTTTCTCTGTATGCGACTTACTCCCCAGGGGGGCTTCAGTGAAGCGCTTGATCGCACGCATGACGTGCACGCTCGGACTGCTGCTCGGCAGCCTGGCCGCGACGAYCGCCCCGGCCGGCGCGGCACCCGCCACCGACATGACCACCATCACGAACGTGGCCGGCGGATCGTGTCTGGAGATGCCCGGGTGGACCGGCCAGCCGGGCGCCCAGGCCTCGGTGTGGGGCTGTAACGGCGGCGACAACCAGAACTGGGTCTTCAACAGCGTGGGCGGTGGCTTCTTCCGGATCGTCAACCGTTCCTCCGGCCAGTGCCTGGAGCTGGCGGGGCTGCCGCCGACGACCTCCAACGGAACCGCGGTCACGCAGTGGCCGTGCAACAACGGCCGCAACCAGCTCTGGTGGTTCGACCACTGGCGCAACGTCAACGGCCAGGCCACGGCCGAACTCAAGAGCGCCTATACCGGGTGCCTGGAGATCAACGGCTGGCAGGCGGGCACCTGGGGCACCGGAGCTCAGCTGTGGAGCTGCAACAACGGCGACAACCAGCGCTGGGCCTTCGCGCGCGACTTCATCTACAACCACTGACGGGCCCGCCGGCCTGAACCCGTGGCGCTCCGCCCGGCGGTTCTCCTGAGGGTGCGGTACTCGCCTCGCCGAGAACCACCGGGCGGAGCTGCGTCCCACCCTCGATCAGGCCGGCTCGATCCAGGCCCTGATGGGCCGCCGGCCCCGGGCCACCCGAGAGGACCCCACACCTGATGTCCCTATGGCCTTCGATCGTTGCCGTGCTCGGTACCCTCGCCGGCGCCCTGACCGCCGGGCTCCTCCAGCACCGTGCGGCACGCACCGCACGCGCCGAGGAGCGCGCCGACAGCCACCGCCAGGACCAGCTCGGCGCCGTCACCGATTTCGCGGCCGCCCTGGACGCGCACCGCTCGGCGATGTTCCATCGGGAGCGCCTGGCCCTGGCCGGGGCGGGCGCCGAGCACCAGCTGGAGGCCCAGACGAGGTCCCACGACACCCGGGCGGCCATCACCGCGCCCCACATCCGCCTTCAGGTCCTGGTCCCCGAGCTGGCCGGCCCCGCCCAACAGGCCGCGGACGTCACCTACGCGCTGCGCAAGGCCGGCGACCGGACCGAGCTGGACGCCCAGCGGCATGCGGCCAAGGAAGCGTCAGTCGCCTTCATCGCCGCGGCCGCCACGCTGCTGAGCCCCGGCAACCGCTGACCGAGGGCGACCACCGCCGGCGTCCTGACCGTCCGGCCGCCGCGCCTGTCCCCTACGCCCTACGAGGCGCTCGCAGGCTCCCGTGGAACCGGTGCGGGGCGAGGTCTACGGCCTTGGGAGGCTGCCGTCCGGCGAGCCGCCGAGCGGCACGCTCAACCGCGGTCGCCAGCCTTCCTCCGTCAGCGCCACCAGCTGGACCGCCGCCGCACGGGTGCGCAGCGGCAGCAGGCTGTCGATCGCACCGCGGACACGGGCGGCGGCTGCCGGGTCGTCCGCACCCATGGCGACCGTGACATGGGCGGCGGGCCGCGCCCCGAAGCGGCCCCCGTACGGGCGCAGCCCGGGCCACCGGGCGCGGAACGCATCGACGACCGGCTGGAGTTCCGGAACGGTGACGGCGACGAAGCCGGACGCCGTCACGACCTCGTCCAAGAGCAGATCGGCTGCCGGAAAACTCGACGCCAGGGAACGCACGCCCTCCTCGTCCCGACCTGTCAGCGCCGGTTCCGGCACGAACGGGTAGAGGAGCGAGACGTGCACCGGCACCCCCCGGCGCACCAGCGCCGGGTCGATGCGCCGCGCCGCATCGAGGAGCGGGGCGGCATCGGGCAGAACAATGACGACGGCAGTGGTCCCTGGCTCTGGCACGCCATCATCATCGCAGGTCAGGTACGGGAACCGGCACTGCCCGACGGAGTTCTTCGGATCCGGGTGAAGCGCAGCCGAGGCAGGGGGGTGAACGCGGTGCGATGTCCCGGCGGTGGCCGAAGGCCGGTGTTTCAGTACCGCCGTCCGGGCGCCCCCGGGCGGTGAGGGCGCGCGGCGGCGCTACAGCTTGATGTGCCCTGTCAGCCACCATTCGAGGTACTTGGCCAAGCTCGGGGCCACCCAGGTACGGCTGTCGTCCTCGTGGTTCCAGACGAAGACGTCGGGCCGGTCGATCCTGGGGAGGAGGGCGAACAGGTCTCCGTTCCCCGCGTCCGCGAAGAAGAGCAGCGGATCGAACGGCATGTAGAGCTTGGTGAGCCCGGCGTCCTCGCGCAGGGTCCGGTTCTCGGACGTGATGCGTTCGGCGGACCAGATGAGCCCGTCACCGTACTCGTCCTCGATGCCGTTGCTCTCGCGGAGCAGGGCGGCGAGGTCCGCGGGCAAGGGATGGCCCAGCGTCGTCGCGCAGTGGATGAGCGACGCCTCCGATACCGGTGGCCGGAAGACGGCCGTACCGGGCAGGGCCGCAACGACTTCGGTCCACACCGTTGAACTCGACCTCCATGAGCCTTGGCCCAGATGGAGCCGGCCGGTCCGCGGCCCCGCCGACGCGAGACCGGGCTGCGGCTCGACCAGCGGGACTGATCATCCAGCGAAGAGTACGGCCGCGGCCGAGCCAGCCCCGCACCGGCCCCCGGACCATGCGGGTTCCGCGGCGTCGGCCGGGGCTTTGGCGTCCCGGAGAGTCGGCCGTCGGCTGTGCGCGTCGCGCCCCGCGGCCGGGGACGGCGGCAGGCGTGGTGCCGCGGGGCGCCGACAGGTTTCGGCTCGGCTCCGGTCGGTGATGACCAGGCCCGGTGCGGGTTACGCCTCCGCTTCGGCCAGGGGCTGGTCCGGTTCGGTGGCCAGGACCAGTTGGGTGATGTGGAAGCCGTCCGGGGTGCGGACCTCGATGCGGTACAGGCCCGGGGACGGCGCCGATGCCGTTGCCACCGCTGCGCCGTCCTCCCAGGTCAGGGCGAGGTGCGCCACGGGACGGCTGGGGTCGGCGAGGTCGGTGAGGTGGCAGGTCAGGCCCGGGAGGGAGTCGACGTCGCTGAGGTGGATCTTCCACGGCAGGCCCGCCTCGACGAGGTCGGGCGCGCTCAGGCCGCAGCCGGCCTCGCCCTGGGGCGGTCCGGGGTGGATGTCGTCGCGCAGGATCTCGGTGATGGCGTCGAGGGCGGTCGGTGCCTTGGCGACGTCGCCGTGCTGGAGGGGCAGGTGGGTGACGGCGTCGGTGAGGATGGCCGACTCCTTGTACACGGTGCCGTCGCCGTGGACCCGGAAGTACCGGATGCGGTCGTTCCGGTCTCGGATGAAGGTGCCGTCGGAGTTCTGGCGGGCTCCGTCGTAGTGGGCCTCCAGTTCGCCGCCGGTGATGGTCAGGTTCTGCCAGGTGGGCTGGTTGACGCCGACGACGGAGCGGTGGCCGGGCAGGCCGATGTTCTTCTGGCGGTGGTGGAAGAGGGCCGCGTCGCGCGCCAGCTCCGCGGTGCCGCCGATGGCCGTGACGTCCCCCGGGGTGAGGTGGCGTACGTCGTCCCCCGCGCGCAGGCTGCGGTACTGCGGCAGCAGGTCGTGGAGGCCGGGCATGGTGGCGCAGAGGGCGCGGAGTTTGCGGTGCGGCAGCGGTACGGGGGCGCCGCGGCCGGTGGCGAGGATGACCGCCGCCTTGACCGAGCCCTGGAAGGGCGTGCCGAGGGTGATGACGCCCCGGGTGTCGGTGGTGAGGTCGCCGTCGTGGGCGGGGTCGAGTGCCGCGCGGGTGACGAGGCCGCCCATGGAGTGGGCGACGAAGACGAGCCGGCCCTCGCGCTGGTCGGTGCGGTGGCGGCGGGCCAGGGTGTGGGCGGGGTGCAGGCGCCAGTCGGTCAGGTGGCGGCGCGCGGCGTCGGCCAGGAGGCGTCCGTTGGTGGCGACGGGCAGGCGCCAGTCGTAGGCGAACTCCAGGATCGCGGCGGGGTCGGCGACGCTGGAGCGCACGGTGTCGACCAGATCGGCGTACGGCTCGCTGCCCGCGAGGTACGGGGTCCACGCGGAGTGCTTCAGGAGGCCGGTCGCCTCGATGCGTCCGGTCTTGCCCGCCAGCTCGTCCTCGGTCATGGCCAGGGACTTCAGGCCCGAGGGGGTGGTCCAGGCCTTCAGCAGCCAGGAGATGCCGCCGATGCCCCAGAGGTCCTTGCCGGTGGTCGTGTCGCGCAGGGTGCTGCCCATGATCCCGGGTACGACGACGACCGCGTCCTGGGTGACGTGGTCGGGTAACTCCGCTGCGTCCCGGGGGTGCTGTGCGGTGGTGGTGCGGTGCGGGTGCTCGTCCATGGCAGTGAAGAATAGGGACCGTGAACGGGGAGCGGGGCGAGATCGGCTTAGCCGGTCCGGCGGCGGAGGCGACGACGCCGACGACGACGGCAGGGGTGCGGGCCGTCGCCGGGAAGGTGCCGGCGCCGGCGCTCCGCGCCGCCGCGGAGGCGGAGCCGCGTACGGGCACCCTGTTCGTCCTGCCGATGGAGGACGGGACGGAGGCGCTGCGCCAGGCCTTCGGCGCGCAGCTGGAGGCGGTGGCCCTCTGGTGGGAGCGGCCGCCCCCGGACGGGCCCGGTTTCGTGAAGGTGGCGCCCTCACAGCCGGTGACGAGCCGTCATGACGTGGAGTGCTTCCTGACGAGGTCGGGGATCCGGGAGGCGGATCGGGACGTTCCGGTGGTGCTGTACGTGACGGGGCACGGGGTCGCCTCGTCCGCGGCCAAGCACTTCGCGGTCCTGCGGGACACCGACCCCGGCCGGCTGCTGGCGACCGGGTTGCGGACGACGGAGATCGTGATCGCCGCGCTCGACTCGCACGCGCGGGACGTCCTGGTGGTCGTGAACATGTGCGAGTCCGCCGACCTGGCGGGCGAGCTGCTGGACCTCTCGCGGGACCTGGACACCGCGCGCACCACGTACGGCACGCTGAACGTCCTGGTCACGGCGGCGTCCAAGACACGGGTGATGGGCCGGGAGTTCGCGCTCGTGCTGCGTGCGGCCCACGAGTGGCTGCGGACGGCCGGAGGGATCACCCGCCCGTACCTGACGATGTCGGAGTTCAGCCGGGCCCTGTACCAGGCGGGGCAGGCGATCGGCGCGGAGCTCGGCCGGAGCCTGTCCGTCGACTGCCGCGTGGTCATGGGCAAGCTCCACGTCCCGACCCCGGCCCTGCCGAACCCGGGATACCGGCCGGAGCGGGCAGCGGTGGAGGAGAGCCGACAGGAGCTGGCGGCGAGCCCGGAGGACCTGGACTACTGGGTGGAGAAGGCCAGCGGGCGCACCGGAGCCGACGACCCGGGCTGGTACTTCTCGGGCCGCAGGCGGCTGAACGCCTCGGTGGTCTCCTTCCTGACGGGTCCGCCGGGGATCCTGGTGGTCAGCGGCATCACCGCGAGCGGGAAGTCGGCGATCCTGGGCCGCGCGGTGACCTTGAGCGACGCGAAGTTCCGCAGGTCCGCCCTGTTCGCGGCCGCCGTCGGCCACTGTCCGCCGGAGACCGTTCCGGGCGAGGGCGCGGTGACCGTCGCGGTCACCGCGCGGGGCCGGGAGACACTGGAGCTGTTGCGGGCCATCGCGAAGAAGCTGGGGGTCGGCCCGGATCCCTCGGGCAGGGACCAGCTGAGCCGCTGGCAGTTGGGGCTGCGGGGGTTCCTGGCTTCGCCCGGTCCCATGGTCACGATCGTCGTCGACTCCCTGGACGAGGCGACCGACCCGGCGGCGGCGCTGCACCAGGTCCTGGTGCCGCTGGCCGGCCACCTGTCCGTGCGCGGCGCCGTGCCCGCGGTGCCGGACGGGGGCCGGGCCTGTTCCGGCGACCTGCCGCCGCCCGTGGAGCGCGGGGTCCGGCTGGTCGTGGCCGTCCGCAGCRGCGACCCGGGCGACGGCGGCCCCCTCGCCACCGACGGCGGCACGGGCGGCGGCAGCGAAGGCGGCGCGGGCGGCAGCGAAGGCGGCGCGGGCGGCGGCCCGGACCTCCTGGACCGGATACGGGACGCGTTCCGCGGGGCGGCCGTGCTGCGTACCGACGACGCGGACATGGGCAAGGACGTCGAGGGGTATGTACGGGCCCTCTTGGACGGGGAGGCGGCTTGGGCGGGGCACGACCTGACGGAGGTGTCGCGGACGGTGGCCGCGGCGGTGGGGCGGTCCTTCCTCGACGCCCGCGTGGCGGCGGGGCAGCTGCGCACGGCGGGGCCGCGGCTGCCGGCCGACCCGGGCTGGCTCGCCCGGCTGGGCGAGGGCACCGCCGGGCTGTTGGAGGCCGATCTCGCGAGGTCGGCGGAGGACGGCCTGGCGGCCGACGAGGCGCTGGCGCTGCTGCGGGCCTCGGCGTTCGCGCTGGGGCGCGGGATCGCCTGGGGGGAGGTGTGGCCCGCCGTGGCGTCCGCGGTGCTCGGGAGGACCGTCGAGGACGCCGACGACAAGATCGGGATTCTGCTGGAAGGACGCCTGGCGGGGTATCTCACCCGTGACGTGGAAGAGGATCAGCGGGTGTACCGGCCGGCGCACGAACGGCTGGCCGCCGTGCTGCGCGCCCGGCCCGTGGGCGGGGCGGCGCCTGGTGGGGGGATGGGAATGGCGGATGGTCAGGACGAGCCTGCCGATAAGGCCGATGGGGCCTGCTCTGGTGGGGCCGGTAGGGCTGGTGGGGCTGGCAGGGCCGGTGGGGGCGATGAGGTTACGGGGACGAGTGCGGCGGACAGAAGCCGTGCGGAGCGGGACCCGTTCGGGGGCGGCGCGTACGGGGGCGGCGCGTACGGGGGCGGCGCGTACGGGGCCGCGTACGGGGACGCGTACGGGGACGCCTACACGGACGACGCCGACGTGCACGCACGGATCACCCGGGCGCTCGCCGAGCTGGCCGCGCCGCAAGCCGGCGCCACCGCGGTCACCGCAGCCGCAGCCACGGCCGGCGCGGAAGGCGCCGTCGGCCCCCCGGACACCGCCCCGCATCCCTACGTACGCCGGTACCTCGCGCGCCACGCCCGCCTGGGCGGGGTCCTGGACGACGCGCACGTGCCGGCCGACGTCCTTCCGTGGCTGACCGGCAGCCCCGTCCGCGGTCTGCTGGGCCCCGGCCGGGGGCGGGAGGGCCGGCTGTGGCTGGAGGCGTGGGCCGCGGTGGAGCCCTACCTGCACCGCGCCGACCACCCGTCGCGCCTGGCCAGCCTGCACCTGGCGCACACGGCGCTGCGCTTCCCCGGGACGGCGCGCCCGCGGACGCCCGAGGACGCGGGCACTGCCGCGGGCACGGGCACGGGCGCCGCGGCCCGGGTGCCGGGGCCGCTGGCCGTGCTGTGGTCGCGGTGGACGCCGCCCGTCAACGTCCTGGCCACCCTCGGAACCACGGTGCGGTCCATGACCGCGGTGACGGCCCCCGACGGGCGCGCGGCCCTCGCGGTGGGCGACGACACCGGCGGCATCGAACTGATCGACGCGGTCGAGGGGACGGCGGTCCGCGAACGGATCCGCGGGCACGAGGGCGCCGTACACCACCTGCTCCTCGCACCGCGCCCCGCGCAGTCCCCGCTGCTCGTGTCCGGGAGTACGGACGGAACCGTACGCCTGTGGGACCCGGCGAGCGGCGGGCTCGTCGACCAGGTCCACCGGCCCGGCGGGATCTGGATCGCCGACGTGTGCGCGTACCGCGACGGCGGGCACGAGCTCGCGGTGTTCAGCGTCAACGGGAACGGGGAGGTGGTCTGGTGGAACGAGCGCATGGGGCCGCAGGGCCTGCTGACCCTGCCGGGGGACACGCCGCGTACGAGTGCCACCGCGCTGGCGCCGGTGGAGGATCCGCCCGGCCGGCCGCTGCTGGCGATCGCCGACGGGGCGTCCCTGACGTTCCGGGACACCGGGGCCGCCGTGGAGGTGGCGGCGTTCGGCCTCCATGGGGCGGTACGGGTGCTGGCTGCGACCACGCGGCCCGGGACGGTCGCGGCCGGCCACGCGGACGGGAGCGTCAGCGTCTGGGGCACCGACGGACTGCGCACCACCCTCACCGGCGCCGACGGGCCGGTGAGCTGCCTGGCCGGCCTCGTCCTGGGCGAGCGCCACCTGCTCGCGGCCGGGACGGGCCGGGGCATCGCCGTATGGGACGTCTCCGCGTGGGAAACCGCCGACGTGGCGGCTCCGGCGCTGCTGGACGGGCACGCCTCCGCCGTGACGGCGCTCAGCCCCGTCGCCTCCCCGGAATCCGGAATTCTGGCCTCCGCCTCCAGCGACGGCACGCTGCGGCTGTGGAACCGGGAGGTCCTGGAGTGCGCGCTGGCCGGCGCGCGGACGCCTGCCGAGCCCGTGCCGACGCGCGGGGCACTGCTCCTGCCGGAGCCGGGGGAACCGCGCGGCCGTTCCTGGTTCGCACTCGGCGGCGACGGCGTCCCGTACGTCGACGTCCGGGACATCGGCACGGGGGACGCGGTCGCCCGGATCGACACCGGCCGGCCGCCGTCCGCCCTGGCCTGGGCCCACCGCCGGGAGGGCGGCCGCGTCCTGGTGTCGGCCTCCGGATCGGCCTCCGGGTCGTCCGGAGGCGAGGGCTACGGCATCCGGTTGTGGGACGCGGGCACCCGCCGCTTCCTGCCCGACGTCCTCGAAGGGCACTTCCTGCCCGTCCGCTCCCTCGCCGCCTGCACCACCGCGGACGGCCGCCACCTGCTCCTGAGCGGCGGCGACGACGAAACGGTCCGGCTGTGGGACCTGGACGACCCGCGCCCGCTGCGCACGTGGACCGGGCACGGCCTGCGGATCCGGGCGGTGGCGGCCGCTTCGTGCGAGCGGGGCGGGGACTGGTTCGCCTCCGCGAGCTCCGACGGCACCGTACGGCTGTGGGACGCGGAACTCGGCCCGCTGGGCGGGCCCCTGCGCTGCGACCAGGGCGTCCTGCACGCCGTCGCCCTCGACCCCCGCCCGCTCGGCGGCCTTGCGCCGTACCTGGCCAGCGCCGGGGACACCGGCACGGTACGGCTGTGGGATCTGGCGGGACGCCGCCCCCTGGGCGAACCGCTGACCGGCCACACGTCGGCGGCCGTACACGCCCTGGCCCTGTGGAACGCGGAGGGCCACGGCAGCTTCGCCGCCGCCGGCGCGGTCGACGGAACCATCCGCGTCTGGGACGCCGCCACCGGGCAGTGCCGTCTGCTGCTGGCCACCGGCAGCCCCGTCCGCGGTATCACCGCCCACCCGGCGGCGGCGGGCGGTGGGCGCGTCGTGCTCTCCTTCACCGGGGACGGCGGAGCCGCCGCCGTGGAGATCGACCTCGCCCGGTGCCGGACGTACGGAAGCTGATCGCGCCGTGCGCAGACCCGTGTGCGCCCCCGTGTTCCTTCGTGCGCCCCCGTTGACCCGCGCAACCCGGTCGCTTCGATCGCACCCGAGCATGAAAATGATCGTTCGGCATGTGTCACCGATCAGTACGCCGCACCGAAGGCGACACACACC